>JAOPYW010000164.1 GCA_025964405.1 Thermoleophilia bacterium
CGATCGGCGCGGTGCTCGGCGGCTGACGGCCGCGCCGCCGCGCCCGCCGTCGCCCGCCCGCAATCGCCGCCTGCTGCCACCGCCCGCCGCCGGAAATGCACTGAGTGTCACCAGACGACCGTTTCGCGGTCGTCCGGTGACACTCAGTGCGATCTAGTCGCGACGAGCGCTGCCCGCGCACCAGCTTCGACGACCCGGACGGGCCCGTCGGCGTCGCCAACCCGAAAGCTGGGTAACGGAGTTGCATGATCATCGTCATGCAGTCCAGCTCCACCCCGGAAGACACCCAGCGCGTCATCGATCGCGTGGAGGCCCTCGGCTACCAGGCCCGTCCCGACACGGGCGAGGAGCGCACCGTCATCGGCGTCATCGGTGACGACCGCCCGATCGACCCCGACCAGATCCGCTCGCTGCAGGGCGTCGACAAGGTCATGCCGATCCTCGCGCCCTACAAGCTCGCGAGCCGCGACTTCCGGCCCAAGAACACCATCATCAAGGTGCTCGAATCGACCTTCGGTGGCACCGAGATTCCGGTCATGGCCGGTCCGTGCTCGGTCGAGGATCGCGACTCCACCTTCGCCATCGCCGAGACGCTCCAGTCGTTCGGCGTGAAGATCCTCCGCGGCGGCGCCTTCAAGCCGCGCACCTCCCCCTACTCGTTCCAGGGGCTCGGTGAGCCCGGCCTGCAGATCCTCGCCGAGGTGCGCGAGCGCTACGGCATGGCGGTCGTGACCGAGGTCATGACGTCGGAGGAGGTCGGCCTCTGCGACGAGTACGTCGACATCCTGCAGATCGGCACCCGCAACATGCAGAACTACCGACTGCTCGAGGCCGTCGGCAAGACCCGCACCCCCGTGCTCCTCAAGCGCGGCATGAGCGGCACGATCGAGGAGCTCCTGCTCGCCGCCGAGTACATCCTCGCGGGCGGCAACGAGCAGGTCATGATCTGCGAGCGCGGCATCCGCACCTACGAGACCGCCACCCGCTCGACCTTCGACGTCAACGCCGTGCCGGTGCTCAAGCTCCTGACCCACCTGCCGGTGATCGTCGACCCGAGCCACGCCACCGGACGCCGCGACCTCGTCGACCCGATCTCCCGCGCGGCCGTCGCCGCCGGCGCCGACGGGCTCATCATCGAGGTGCACGCAGACCCGGCCGCCGCGATCTCCGACGGCGCGCAGTCGCTGCCGCCCGAGCAGTTCGCCGAGCTGCTCAAGAGCGTCGACCGCGTCGCGCAGGCCGTCGACCGCAGCCTCGACCTGGCGACCGTCACCGCCTGACCTCGACGTCGCTCGGCGCCGACCCGGCACGCGCCCTACACTCGCTCCATGGAACTCGGCGTCTACTCCTTCGGTGACCTGCTCCCCGACCCCCGCACGGGCGAGCTGCTCACACCCGCGCAGCGCATGCACGAGCTGCTCGAGGAGATCGAGCTGGCCGACCAGGTCGGGCTCGACGTGTTCGGTCTCGGGGAGCACCACCGCGCCGGGTACGTGGTGTCGAATCCCGCCGTCGTGCTCGCCGCGGCCGCGACCCGCACGCGCGACATCAAGCTGACGAGCGCGGTCACGGTGCTCAGCTCCGACGACCCGGTGCGCATCTACCAGCAGTTCGCCGAGCTCGACCTGATCTCGGACGGGCGCGCGGAGATCATCGCGGGACGCGGTTCGTTCGTGGAGAGCTTCCCGCTCTTCGGGTTCGACCTCACGCGCTACGGGCCACTCTTCGAGGAGCGGCTCGAGCTGTTGCTGGAGATTCGCGACCACGAACACGTGACGTGGCAGGGTGAGCACCGCGCTCCCCTGACCGGACAGGGCGTCTACCCGCGGCCCGCGCGACCACTGCCGATCTGGGTCGCCGTGGGTGGGTCGCCGGAGAGCGTCGTGCGCGCGGCGAAGTTCGGGGTGCCGCTCGCGATCGCGATCATCGGCGGGCAGCCGGTGCAGTTCGCGCCGTTCGCCGACCTCTACCGCCGATCGCTCATCGAGTTCGGGCATGCGGAGCAGCCGATCAGCATCAACTCGCACGGCTTCATCGCCGACAGCGGCGACGCGGCGCGAGCGGCGTACTGGCCGTACTACGAACAGGCGATGGGCATCATCGGTGCCGAGCGCGGGTTTCCGGCGCCGAGCGAGGGCAGCTTCCGGGCGGGCGGGGCGCCGGCCGGGGCGACGATCATGGGCAGCCCCGAGGAGGTCGCCGCGAAGATCATCCTGCAGCACCAGATCTTCGGGAACCGACGCTCGCTGCTCCAGCTCGGGCTCGGCACCATGCCGCACGACCAGGTGATGCGCGCGATCGAGCTGTTCGGCACGAAGGTCGCACCCATCGTGCGCGCCGCGGTCGCGAAGGCCGAAGATGAGCGGGATGCCGCCACGCGCTGAGGAGCGCAGGCCCGTGGCACGGCCATCGGACGCACAGGTAGGCGTAGATTTTTCCGGGGCCGGACATGCTCGGTGTGTCGGGCCGCTGACAGGGGAGAGCAGCGGGCCTCGACGAGGACACTGGGGAGTTTCCTTGCAGATCGCCGCCGTTTCGCCACGAGCCGCTGCCGCCGCGCCGACGGGCCAGCTCCGTGTCGGCCAGTTCAACGTCGAGAACTTCTTCGACACCATCGACGATCCGCACCGCCACGACACCGTCGTGACGCCGGCCGCCTACCAGGTGAAGCTGCAGAAGCTCGCGCTCGCCATCCGCGACCAGCTGGGCGCGCCCGACGTGATCACGCTCGAGGAGGTCGAGGGCAAGCAGGCGCTCGACGACCTGCTCAAGCGCCCTGAGCTCGCGGGCCTCGGCTACGAATCGATCGTCATGGAGGGCAACGACCTCCGTGGCATCAACGTCGCGATGCTCTACCGATCGGGCACGATCTCGATCACGAAGGCCGCGCAGGCCAACACGCAGGCGGTGCACCCGGGTTTCCGCGGCGCGGCGCTGCCGAACCCGGGCGACCAGATCGATCCGGGCCTGCTCTTCGCGCGCCCGCCGCTCGTCGTCGACGCGGTCTTCCACGCACCGGGCCAGGACGCCGCCGCGGGTCAGTCGCTGACCTTCATCATCAACCACTTCAAGTCGAAGATGGGCGGCCCGGTCAACGACGCGCGCCGGGAGCAGCAGGCGGCCTTCGTCGCCGGGCTCGTCGACGCACGCACTGCGGCCGACCCGAACGCACGCGTGCTCGTCACCGGCGACCTCAACACGGGCGAGCACGAGACTGCCTTCGCCAACCTGGCCCGGCACGCCGACGGCTCCACCCGACTGACGAGCGCCACTGCAGGACTCGACGCGGCTGATCGCTACAGCTGGGGCAAGACCCCGAGCGCGCACGAGCTGTTCGACCACATCCTGCTCACGGGCGGCATGCAGTCGGCGCTCACGGGCGCGGCGATCCTCCACATCAACACGAGCAAGGAAGGACGCGGCGCCGCCAAGGACGCCTCGACCGGCCTCGGCGTGTCGGACCACGATCCGATCGTCGCGACGTTCCTGCTGAAGTAAGTCCTACGCGGTCGGTTCGGAACCTGCGCCTGGCCACCAGTCGCGCGTGCCTTCGACGTCGCCGCGGGGATCATCGCCGAGGTGCGGCGCGCCGAACACGAGCAGCTCGAGCCCGTCAGGACCCGCCTCGTAGCCGCGCCACGTGCCCGGGGGCACGCGCACGGCGTCGTACTCGACGAGCTCGATGACCTCACCGTCGAGGTTCATGCGACCGCTCCCACGCACGACGACGTACGTCTCCTCCTGCGTGCGATGCGTGTGCCCGTACGGGAAGCGCACGTTGGGCGGCACGCGTTGGAAGCACAGGCCGGACTGCTCGAGCCCGAGCGCCTGCGTCGCCATGCGGAACTCGAGCCCGGCCGCACCGTCGAAATTGGTGCCGACGTCGGGTAGATCAGCGGTCAGGTTCGTATGGGTGAACAGCATATAGCGAGCCTAGCGCCTTGATCACATGCACCCCGCGTACGGCCAGATGACGCGGCGCGAAGAACATCGCGCGGCGCTGACGCGCGTCGAAGACTCCGTCGGCGAGCACGCGGGTGGGGGGCGAGAGTTCCCTTCCTAACGCTGGCCTGAGGAGGATCGCGAGCCGGGCCAGCGCTTACGGCTGCTCGAGCTGAAGGAGGACCGCCTGAGTGGTGGGCAGATTGCGCATGTGGTCACGCTGCCAGTCGAGACCCGCCTCCCGCCCCACAACCTCAGCTGCGCGCTAGAACAGGTCAAGCGCCGTCGCGTCGTCCCACCGAAAAACGTTCATCTCAGCCGAATTCGTATCGAACTGCCGGGAGTTG
>JAOPYW010000264.1 GCA_025964405.1 Thermoleophilia bacterium
TGGTGGCGTGCGTCGCAGCGACCGTCGCCTGGACCGGCTCCGACGGCGCGTTCGCGCTGAGCGCCGCCTGCGCCGCGCTGGTCGCGACGGCGCTCGGCGGGGCGCGGGCTCGTCCGGCCCGGGTCGCACCCGACGGCGGCCGCTCCGGTACGCTTTCCCCATGATCATTCGCAAGTCCCAGAAGGACATCGAGCAGATGCAGCGCTCCGGCGCCGTGCTCGCCGCCGCCCACGACCTCCTCGCGACCAAGGTCGCCGTCGGGGTCACCACGCGTGAACTCGACACGATCGCCGAGGAGTTCATCCGGGAGCACGGTGGCGTCGGCACCTTCAAGGGGTACCAGGGGTTCCCGGCCGTGCTCTGCACGAGCGTGAACGAGAAGGTCGTGCACGGCATCCCCGATGACGAGCCGCTCGCGGAGGGCGACCTGCTCTCGATCGACTGTGGCGTGACGCTCCGGGGCTGGGTCAGCGACTCGGCGCGGTCGTACGTCGTGGGCGGCACGGGTGGGAGCGAGGCCCAGCGCCTCATCGACGCGGCCTACGACTCACTCGACGCGGGCATCGCCGCATGTCAGCCGGGTGCGCGCATGGGCGACGTCGGTCACGCGGTGCAGGCGGTCGCGGAGGCGGCGGGCTTCCACGTCATCCGCAAGCTCGTCGGGCACGGTGTCGGTCGCAACATGCACGAGGATCCGCAGGTGCCCAACTACGGCACCGCCGGGCAGGGCATCGTGCTGGAGCCGGGCTACGTCATTGCGCTCGAGCCGATGATCGCGGTGGGCACGATCGAGATAGTGGAGGACGAGCAGGACGGCTGGTCGATCTACTCGGCCGACGGTTCGCTCACCGCGCACGTCGAACACACGATCGCGATCACCGCGGATGGTCCGCTCGTGCTCACGGCGAGTGCCTGAATCGGCGGAATGCGGCGCGTGAGCGGCCGATATTCGGCCTGCGTCCGACGCACCGGGGCGGTTATGCCCATTGGTGTCACGCGCCAATCGCGATTCTGATAGTGTCTTCCTTCGGCGCCACGGGTGGCGTGGCCGTGCGTGCTCCTGCGTGCGCGGTAGATGCGGGGCGTGCCCAGCTTCGCACCATCCACTCGTTGCGCCACCGACGTACTCTTTGTTAGCGAAATCCCCCCGGGAGGGTCCCAGATGAAGGTCCGACCTTCGGTCAAGCCGATGTGCGAGAAGTGCCGCATCATTCGACGTCACGGTCGTGTACTCGTCATCTGCGAGAACCCGAACCACAAGCAGCGACAGGGCTAAAGCCCACGCGGCTGAGGAGAAAGCACACCATGGCACGTATTTCAGGAATCAACCTCCCGCCCAACAAGCGGTCGGAAGTCGCCCTCACCTACATCTACGGTATCGGGCTGACGACGGCGCAGAAGGCGCTCGATGACCTCTCGATCTCGAGGGACGCGAAGATCCGCGACCTCACCGAGGAAGAGGTCACGCAGCTCCGCGCGTACATCGACGCCAACCTGACGGTCGAAGGTGACCTGCGCCGCGAACGCGCGCAGAACATCAAGCGCCTCATGGAGATTGCCTGCTACCGCGGCATCCGTCATCGTCGTGGCCTGCCCGTTCGCGGCCAGAAGACGAAGACGAACGCCCGCACGCGCAAGGGACCGAAGAAGACGGTCGCTGGCAAGAAGAAGGCAACCAAGTAATTCACCGGAGTGATCCAGGAGCCGCAGGACGGCTCCGCTACGAGACCACCCACGCACTAAGGACACGCATTACATGGCACCGCCCCGCAAGACCCAGGCCCGCTCGCGAGCCGGCCGCAAGGCCAAGAAGAACATCCCGATCGGCCGCGCATACGTGAAGACGTCGTTCAACAACACGTTCGTCACGCTCACCGACCGCTCGGGCGACGTCATCGTCTGGGAGAGCGCTGGTACGGCCGGCTTCAAGGGATCGCGCAAGTCGACTCCCTTCGCCGCCCAGGTCACCGCCGACGCAGCTGCTCGCAAGGGCATGGAGCACGGCCTGCAGAAGGTCGAAGTCTTCGTTCGTGGACCGGGTTCGGGTCGCGAGACCGCGGTTCGTGCACTCCAGGCCGCCGGCCTCGAAGTGACGAGCGTCAAGGACATCTCCCCGCAGGCACACAACGGCTGCCGCCCCAAGGCGCGGCGCCGGGTCTGACCCCCAGAAGGACGAGTAGAAATCATGGCACGGTACACCGGCCCCTCATGCAAGCTCTGCCGCCGGGAAGGGCTCAAGCTCTTCCTCAAGGGAGAGCGCTGCCTCACTGAGAAGTGCGGCATCGAGACACGCAACTACCCGCCCGGCCAGCACGGCCGCGGTCGCATCAAGCAGAGCGAGTACCTCACGCAGCTCCGCGAGAAGCAGAAGGCGCGTCGCTACTACGGCCTGCTCGAGAAGCAGTTCCGTGGCTACTACGAGAAGGCGTCTGGCAAGGAGGGCATCACGGGTGAGAACCTGCTCCGCCTCCTCGAGCAGCGCTTCGACAACGTCGTGTACCGCCTGGGCTTCGGCGCCAGCCGTGCACAGGCACGTCAGCTCATCCGCCACGGTCACTTCAACGTGAACGGCCGCCGCGTCACGATTCCGTCCTTCCAGGTGAAGGCGGGCGACGAGGTCACCCTGAAGCACGAGCGCGCCAAGGACACGATCGTCGCCGCAACCGACCTCGTGGCCAGCGTGCCGGCATGGCTCCAGGCCGATCACGAGAACCTGTCAGGCAAGGTCATCCGCACGCCCGAGCGTGACGAGATCGACGTGCCCGTGCAGGAGCAGCTGATCGTCGAGCTCTACTCCAAGTAGGAGTACGGCCCGTGCGCGGCGAAGGCCCGCACGAATAGCTTGCATCGCACACATACCAGCGAGGAAGGTCACCCCAGGTGCTCGAATTCCAGATTCCGAAGATCAGCCACGAAGAAGTCGACGATACGCGCGGTCGTTTCGTCGTTGAGCCGCTCGACCGAGGCTTCGGCTACACGTTCGGCAACTCGCTCCGCCGCGTCCTGCTCTCCTCGCTGGAGGGTGCCGCGATCGCGAGCGTCAAGATCGAGGGCGTCGCCCACGAGTTCTCGACGATCAAGGGCGTCCGCGAGGACGTGACCGACATCGTGCTCAACCTCAAGCGCGTGGTGTGCAAGCTCCACGGCGAGGAAGAGGAGATCCGCGTCCAGCTCGTCAAGGAAGGCCCTGCGGTCGTCACCGCTGCCGACATCGACGCGC
>JAOPYW010000266.1 GCA_025964405.1 Thermoleophilia bacterium
CGAGGGGGACGTCGCGTCGCGTCGGATACGACGCAGCAGCAACGCCTGCACCAACCGGCGCACGCCGAGGATGAAGAGCGCGACGAGGCCGGTGACGCTGCCGGTGATGATCGGCGCCTTCCAGACCGACCCGCTGGTTGCGAGGCGCGCGTCGCGTGCATCGCCCGGGTCGACCAGCACGTCGACGCGGTCGCCGATGTCGATGCGGGGATCACCGACGTCGGCGCGGGCCCGATACGTGCGGCCATCGACGACGTAGGTGAACTCGGGGCGCTCGGTCGCTCCCCGACGCGGATGCTCGTACTTGTCGACGACCGTGCCGCGCACCCTGTCGGCCTCGTGCACGAACCACGCCGTGCTGAGCACGAGCCACACGGTGAAGGCCGCGAGCGCCGCGACGATCCAGGTCGCGAAGCGCAGGCGGTACATCCTGGGGTCGTCGCGGATGAGCGCGAGCTCGGTCGGGGTGGGGGCGGGGCTGGGCGGTCGCATGCACGCAGGGGTTCCCCGCGATCGCCTTCCTGCATCACGCGGGTAGGACGCCTGAGTGCCGCACCACACCCACACACTGCTTCGGATCCTGCCCGTGATCGCGGTGCTCGCCGCGTCGCTGGCCTGCCTGTCGCCTGACGCGGCCGCGGCCGCGGGCGCGGAGGTGCGCGTCGGGCACCCGACGATCGTGGTCGCATCGCGCGCCGATCTTGCCGGTGCGCGCGTACTCGGTCGCGGCAGCGTCACCCCCGGTATGCGCTACGTCGCCGTGCGCGGCCTGTCGTCGGGCGATCGCGTGGCCGTGGGGATCGACGGTCGACGGGTGGGAACCGTTCGCCGGGCGCCCTGGTCGGTGCGTGTGCCGCTCCGGGTCGGGCATCACCTCGCGCGCGTGGCGATCACGACCGATACCGGGACGTCGACGATGTCGGTGCGCTTCCGGGTGCGTCGTTTGTATCCACTCCACACGCGCATCACCGCGACGACGTTCTGGGTGGGGGAGCAGTTCCAGCAGACCGCCGACGGCAGCCAGGCCTGCTCGGCCTACGACTCGCGGTGGCAGTACAGCTATTTCCGCCTCGCGACGGGTGTGAGTGACTCCCAGGGGTGTGCGGGCGCGCCGACCGGCGGCTGTGATGCGCTCCTGCGCACGGAGCACGGGCCGTGTGACGACGTGAACGCGGTCGCCAGCCTGCGCACGCCGGCCAACGACTATCGGCCGGCGGGGGGAGCCGCCGCCGTCTACGAGAACCCGTTCTACCTCGACCTGCCCTACGACGACTACAACCCGTCCGACGCGACTGACACGACGGGCTTCGCGCGCCGCTGCCGCGACGTGCCCTGGGCGGGCGACCCGGGCTACGCCGGCCACTGCACCGATGCCGACTTCAGCTACCTCAAGAACCGATGGGTGCGCGTGAGCGCGCACGGGCGCACCTGCTACGGGCAGGTGGAGGATGCCGGACCCGCCGACGACGGTCACGGCAACGGCAACTACGCGGATGCCGCCTACGTCTTCGGACACACCGACATCCGACCGTTCAACCGTTCCTACGGAGCGGCCGGCATGGATGTGTCGCCGGCGCTCGGAGCCTGCCTCGGAGGCACCTTCAACGAGGGGCTCGTCGTCAGCTGGCGGTTCGTCGACCTCGCCGACGTGCCGCTCGCGCCGTTCCGCCGACTGGTGACGACCAGCGCGCCGAACTGAATCAGCCTTCTGCGGTGGCGGCCTTCGTGCCGGCCGTGACGCCCTTGGCCACGTCGTACTTCTGCTCGCTCGGATGCGTGGCGTCGGTGGCGATGCCGCTCGCGAGCAGGCCCACCGCGCCGCTGATGACGGTCGCGGCGCCGATCGCCGCCAACCGGCCCTGCATCGATCCGCCGCGTCCGCGCATGAGCAGGGTGACGAGCGTCCCGCCCACGGTTGCCGCGGCCCCCGCGCCGCTGAGGCGGGCGGCGGTGGAGGAGCCGGTGATGTCCTGCACGATCGGGCCCACGAAGCCGCCCACCATGAGTGGGGCGAGGGTGACGGCGCCGCCGACCCCCATGCTGTTGACCAGGCCGCCGCGCGTGCCGCCGAGCATGTGCAGTGCGGCGCGCACCGCCTCGACCGGGCCCTTGCCGTCGCGGATGGTCGCATCGAGCAGGGTCCGTCCGGTTCGGCCGGCGAGCACGCCGGTGCCAGCCAGGATGGCTGCCGGGATGCCGACGATCATCGGAATCTTGAGGCCCCAGTCGAACCGGTCGCCGGTCGTGCCCTTCGTCATGTCGGGAGTGCGCCCAGTGACGGGATCCGTGCCGTCGGTCGGCGTCGAATTCGCGTGCAGGTACTGGCGTGACAGGGCCTCCGCATCGATCTCCTGCCAGTGCGCGTCGTGCAGCGATGCCTGGTAGTCGAGCGTACGCTTGTCGCCCGTGTGCGAGCGCGCGAGCTCCTCGAGGATGGCGGCGTTGTGTGAGGCCCCGTTGACGGTGTTGCTCGTGGCGGTCGCGCCGAGCCAGCCGGCGCCCGCGCCCACGAGGATGGCGGCGACGCCCGCTCCGATCGCGATGCCGCGCCCGACCGGCGTGTGCGCCACCGCACTGGTCGTGGCCGGCGAGAACGCACCGCTGCGCCAGACCGCGAGTGACGCGATGCCCGCCCCGGCGATCGTGCCGACCGTCTGCGCGAACGGCTCCCCCACCTTGTCGGAGAACGTGCCTGCCGCCGCACCGACCAGCGCCGGCGCCGCCAGCACCTGCAGCCCGAGGAAGGCGCCGGGTGTGTGGCCGAGGAGGGGGCGAACCGAGGTGGCGCGCGCAGCGGTGAGCAGGCCGCCAGCTGCGAGGCCGACCGGGATGCCGAGGGTGGCGGCCGGCAGCAGGCCCGACGTGAAGCGCGCCTTCGCCGAGAGCTGCTGGTCGGCGATGTTGTCCTCGGTGCCGCCGGCGAGGTTGATGCCGGTGAAGGCCGAACCCCACACGGGCGGACCACCGCCGGTCGCGGGCTCGAGCGGATCCTTGCCCACCATCAGCCCCGTGATGTAGTCGGCGAGGAAGTGGTGGGGCGAGCCGTTCTCGTAGGAGAGGTACTGCATGGTGTGCGCGAGTTCGTGCGCGAGCCAGCCGGTGCCGCCCGGGGAGAGGATCGTGGTGAGCGACTTGGAGTCGGGCACGAAGATGTGGTGCCCGATGGTCATCGCGTTGCCGGCGGGCACGGGGCCCCCGAGGTAGAAGTAGACCTTGGCGAGCTCCTGGCGGACGAACGTCTCGTCGAGCCCGAACTGCTTCGCGTAGAAGGGCGCGAACGCGTCGACCTGCGCGGTGGAGAGGCGCTGGCCGGGCTGCTCGTCGACGCCGCCGAGCGCGAACTTGAGGGCCGAGCCGGCGAAGCCACCGGTGTTCTTGGACGTGACGGCGATGATGCGGTCGGGGGTCCAGCCGTCGCGGCCGGGTGGGCGCAGGGGATCAGCCGCCGCCTGCGCGGACGCAGTCGGGTCACCGGCCTTCGAGCCGACGAGCGCAGTGCCTATGCCGTTGATGGTGCTGATGGTGTCGTCCCCGGTCGATGCGCGGTCCCCGAGCGCATGCGTCACAGCTCCCGTCTATCGAAGCAGCGCGGGCAGTGGTGTGCGCCCCGAAGCGGCCCGCGTGCGGCCGGAATTCGCACGAAGCACGAAGGAATGCGTGATTCGTGCATCTGACGACGCCCGCGGTTCGGAGGGACCGATACAATCCATCGGTGGCCCGAACGCGCGTGCCACGCCGAACTCGCCCCGAGGAGCACCGTCACATGCCAGCCGCCGCCTATGCAGGGAAGCCCTGCGTCTGTCAGTTCAAGATCGGCATCTGTGACCAGCGCTGCACGACGGCGATGCTCAACACGAACTTCTACATCGCCTGCCTCAACCTGACCGGCCGCAAGGCGCTGGTCGTCGGTGGTGGATCGATGGGCATCGAGAAGACCGAGGGCCTGCTCGCGGCTGGCGCGCACGTCACGGTCGTCGCCCCGCGCGTGAAGCCCGAGCTCGAGGAGCTCGCCGCCGAGGGCTCGATCACCTGGGAGGCGCGCGAGTACGAGCGCGGCGACCTCGAGGGCAAGATCATCGCGATCGCATCGACCGACGACACCGACGTCAACATCCGCGTGTACGAGGAGGCGGAGGAGCGGGCGATGCTCGTCAACATCGTCGACGTGCCGCCGCTCTGCAACTTCATCCTGCCCGCGATCGTTCGCACGGGCTCGATCGCCGTCGCGATCTCGACCCGCGGCGCGAGCCCCGCGCTCGCCAAGCGCATGAAGCGCGAGATCGCCGAGCTGTTCGGGCCCGAGTACTCCGAGCTCGCCGGCCACCTCAACGACGTGCGCGGCTGGGCCAAGGGCACGCTGCCCACCTACCAGGACCGCAAGGTGTTCTTCGAGGACATCGTCAACGGCGAGGTCGACCCGATCCAGCTGCTCAAGGACGGCGACGAGGCCGGCCTCAAGGCACTCATCGCCGAGCACCAGGAGCGCCACGCGGCGCTGGTGGGTGCTTAGGCCTAGTTCTATCGCGCAGGTGACCGTTCGGCCCACTAAGTCACTGGATGGCCAACGGCATCCGACTTACGTGCGAATAGTTCGCTCTTCACAAGAGACATGACTCTCTCAGATTCGCTCGACATGAATGGGTCTCGGAAGTCTCCGCACGTACTCAGCAGGTAGTTTCGGATCGGCTCGTCCCGTTCAGAGCTGATTGTGTAGCCGGCGATGATGTTCGACATTGTCACTCGCTTGGTTCGCACTAGCGCCGCGAGCATCTCCAGCTCCTCGGTGCTGATTATGGTCAGCCGAGGTAGACCCGCCAATAGGTTCCACGCGCGAATCCGAAGATCAATTTCATCTCGCAGCCGGGGTGCTGTGGGAAATCCGTCCAGTAGGCAAATCACTGGATAGATTTCGCTCGTGAATACAGAAGCCTGCCCTTCAAAGCAAAGCTGCCCAGCGCGAAAATGGCTTATCTTCCTGTCGAGTTGTTCGATGCGGTGCCGTAGTAGCAACTCGATGTCCGAGCGGTAAGCATCGACATCTCCGCGGTCCAAGACGTCTCGCCAGTTGGGGCGGTCGGTCCCGACCTCGATGAAGGCAGCGCGGTCTCCTTCGAAGATCGCGAAGTCGGCCCCATCGTGTGCTCCATACCGGTGCTCACGGTACAGTCGTCCCACGTGCCGTTGGGCTCGGGGGTAAGGCTTGTCAAGCACCTCAGCGCAATGTTCCTCGAGCATGGCGCCCATGGTCTTCCCAAAGGCAGTCTTCTGGGCGTCTGACGATTGAAATAGGTATCTCACACGCCAGTAAAGTCCGTCGCTTAGCAGGCGCTCGGAGATCGCGCCGAGGTGGACGGGCACGAATCGACCAGGCTCGATCTCGCAGATCGGCTTCAGAGAAAAAGGGCGCAAGTCATTTGGGGCGCCGTAACCGGCCGAGCGCTCTTTGACGATCTCCTGCCGTAGGTCGTCGGGTGTGCCCGACATCGCTGTCTGGATTGGGCTGATGTCGGTATTCCGCAACCCGGTTTCGACCAGAAACTCACTCCCAAACTGCCAGTGGTCCTGAAGGCTGTCCTCATGAAATTTCACCCATATCGCAAACGCTAGGGCAAGCTGCCGGGTGATCGATTGGCCATTTCTTTTGAGGACCCGGAGATCGAACTTCGCGTCGTCGAGGTCTGGGTGAATCCCTGGCAGATCGACGAGCAGACGATGGTATCGGGCGACCGACGTTGCCAAATGGGCATCAGGGCGAGCGACCTGCTGCAACATGAGAGAGAGAATACGTTCCTCTTTGTTTGCGCCTCGATACGCGAAGTGGTCCACGACTCCGACCACGATCTCCGCGAAATCAGCGTCCAGCCGCGAGCCACCGAATTCGTCACCGGCGCGCCGGTCTGCATGTTCCAACGCTAGCTTCGCAACCGCAGCAAGGCGCGTGGGAAATATAAGGGGTCTGCCTAGAGCGATCTCGCGCAGCACGGCTTTCCCCACCACCGGATACTTCGATGCAACCTGAATATCTAGCTGCCTGCCTTCTCCCTTCTCTAGTCTCCGAGCCCAGCCGGCCAGCACAAAAAGTACGTCTGCCAACGAAAGCTTCCTCATGAGCAGCGACAGGCGCTTCATGCTGGTACGCCGACCGATTAGCTCCTGTTGCGAGATGAGTACGCCGAGTTCCATGGGATCCTTACGCCGCGGATCTTGGCGATCAGAACGTTGAGCCGCCCGGCTGCCCGATCGGCCACCAGGTGTTCTCACTGACGACTCCCTTGAGGGTCGGCGTGGTGTCGCCGTACGAGACGTTGTCGTCGCGCACAGGGTTCGCCTGCGCTGCGGGCGTGCCCTCGGGCCGGATCGACGTCAGCTCCTGCACGACGTGTTCCTTGCCCGGGAGCGGCGCGTCGGTCAGCCGTGACGCGAAGAACGCACCGTCGGTCGACTGCAGCACGGCCAGGGGCGTCACGTAGCGGCTCGTGGTCGCCTCATGCCCTTCGTCGCCGACGGTCGATTCGTGCGCCGCGAACTGCACGACCGAACGCGCCGCGCGCGCCGCGGCGTCGAGGGTGCTCGCGCCTTCGAGGCGCCAGCCCATCGACTGGCCGCTGTCGTTGCGGTCGAGCCAGAGGGCGCCTGCGGTCGTCGGGCCGCCGTTCGTGAACGTCTCGATGCGCGTCGCGACCGAGCCGGTACCCGGCTGCAGGTCGGGGGGCAGGGGGGCCGGATTGCGCAGCGTGGGCTGGCCAGTGGCAGTGATCATCTTCGAACCTCGGAGGCATGGAACATCGCCGAGGTATCGGTGCAGCTGTCGCGTTCGTCAGGGCGCGAGGGCGCAGTCGGCCGGGTCAGGCCGCGGCGTTCGGCGCTTCGGCGTCGCCGCCGTCGTCGCCGGACACGGGAGCAGCGCTGGCCGCAGGGTTGCCGAAGGCTCCCCCGTCAGCGAGGCGAACGTTCGCGAACGCCGATTCGAGGTCGCGCTGCACGAAGCGTTCGAGCACCACGAAGAGCCAGGCCGTGAACAGGCACGCGAGGGCGACGGCGTGCCACTCGAGCGTGGCGACACCCTGCCAGTGCGCGATGCTCGGCGCGGTGATCGTGATCGTCACGCCGAACGCCACGAAGACGCGCGCGGCGCCGGGCACGGCGAGCAGCGCCAGTCGCGCGCGCATGCGCGGGCGGCGCAGCTGGCGGGCGAACCGGGTGAGCTCCTCGGCGACGTCGTCTGCCGATGCCGTCGCGCGGGCCAGCGGCAGCGTGGCCTGCGCCCGGGTGCGCTCGGCCGCGAGCTGCAGCACCGACACGGCGCGGCGACGATCACGCGCGACGAGCAGCATCGACACGACATCTGCCACGCGATCGAGGTCGGGCAGTGTCGCGAGCGGATCCTCGAGGTCCTCGTGCAACCGGTCGTAGCCGGTGCGCGCGGCGCGCTGGTTGAGGCGGTGGGTGAGCACGGCCGGAGCGACCCACGCGTAGATCGCCACGATGCCCCAGGCGGCGAGCACGCCGAGCGCGATCACCCGGTACTGGGGCAGTTCCACCGCCATGGCGTGCAGCGGCAGCGCGGCGATCGCGAAGCCGAGCACGAAGCCCGCGAGACCACCGGGAAAATCGCGCATCCAGCGCAGCAGCGCCGGCACGGGACGCAGGAGCGGTCGGCCCTGCACGTGGTCGATCAACCGACGCACGTCGCCGATCTCGATGTCGCGCGGCGCGAGGCGCTGGGCTCGCATGAGCAACATGCGCGCACGATCGAGGTTGCCGAGCTCCATCTCCACGGAGGCGAGCTCGACCATCGTGTACGGGTCTTCGGGGTGGAGCTGTACGCCCTGCCGCAGCGCCGCGAGCAGGGTCGACCGGTCGGAGCCCTCCTCGAGCGCGGCCGCGCGCACCGCCAGCGCACCCGGGTTGTTCGGCTCGATGCGGAGCGCCGCGCTGGCCGAGTCGAGCGCCTCGGCGTGACGGCCGCGCGCGAGCGAGACACGGGCGAGGCCCTCGTGCAGCATCGCCTCGTCGGGGTTGTGCGCGATGCCGAACCGGAGCAGCTGGTCGGCCTTGTCGAACTCGTGCTGGCGCACGTGGATGTGCGCGCGCAGGCCGATCGCGTCGGGGTTGGTCTCCGCGGTGCGCAGCGCCAGCTCGGCCATGTCGCGCGCGGTGTCGAGGTCACCGAGGTGTTCGGCGATGAGGCCGAGCACGAACATCGGGAAGGGGTGCTCGTCGTCCATGCGCACCGCGCCGAGGGCGATCTCGCGGGCCGTCTCGACCTCGCCGACGTCGAGTGCGTCGAGCGCCTCCTGGCAGAGCTGCTCGATCTCGTTGGAGAGTTCCTCCTCCTCGCTCAGGGTGGAGGGTTCGTCGACGTCCTCGTAGACGTCGTCCTCGAGCAGCATGCCGAGCGACGCCTCGTCGCCGTCACCCGCATCGTCGCTGCCCTCGAGGTCGGCGCGCGTCTCGCGCAGCGCGGCCTCGATGTCGGAGAAGGGGTTGGCGGCAGCCTCGGCGGCCTGCGCGTCGAGCACGGCGAACTGCTGCTCGAGGTCAGCGCGATCGGTCAGCTCACCGAACGCCGCGTCGAACGGATCGTCATCGCCAGGAACCTGGCCGGGATCAGGAGCACGCCGCATGCTCCGATCGTTCCCATGCCCGACAGCTTCCATGCATGGGGCATGGCCGGTTGCGTGGCCGTTCGTCGCACCCGCGTGCGCGACGCGTGGGGGCGCGGTGGCTCAGCGGTCGATCGTGCGCAGCCCGTCGCGATCCGACTCGTCATCGTCGTCGGCGAACTCCTCGCCGAGCACCTCGCCGTCGATCACGTCATCGTCGTCGTCCTCGCGCGCGCGTGAGTCACCGAACGCACCGGGGCCGAAGGGCGACCCGGCTCCGCCGAAGCCGCCCGCGCCGCCCGGGCCCGCAGCTCCCCCCGTGAACATGCCCGTCATGCGGCCGGCGTTCGGGTCGCGCAGGCGCCACGAGCCGGTCTGCGCGCGGTGCGCCCAGTCGACGAGCCCGAGGAATCCGGTGATGAGGAGCAGTGCTGCGAGCACCGTGAGCGAGATCGCCGCATCGCGGTCGCTCTCGGAGCCGAGCCGGCCGAGGAAGACGAACAGCGTCGTCGTGATCGCGAGCCACGGGATGCGCCCGAGCAGCGTGCCGAGGAACGCGGGTCCGAGCGGCGCACGCATCGCCCCGATGAGCGGGAAGAGGAAGTTCGCCGGCACCCCCGGCAGCGCCGCCAACGTGAAGGTGATGCGCGAGTAGGTCGACGAATCGGCGAGCCGCGCCTTGAGCGCCGCACGCTGCGCCGCGACATGGGGCGGCACCGAGCGGTCACCGCCGCGTCGCGCCTGCAGGGCCAGGCCGACGCGCACGAGCGCGATCGCCAGCGACCCGATGACCACGACCGGCAGCACGTCGGTGTCGTCGGCGAACACGCCGATCGCCAGCAGCAGGCCGATCGGGATGCGCACGTAGGGCGTCGATTCGACGAGTGCGACGAGCGCGAGCAGGGCGATGGCGGTGGGCAGGTCAGGCATGCGCCGCATGGTATCGCACCCCGCATGGGGAGTGGGTTCCCGCGGTTTCGGGCCACGTCGCGGCCGCTTCCGCGTCGGATCGGCGACATTTCCCGTTGACAGGTGATCGGTTCCGTATGACATTGGTGGCAGATCGGCGTCACTTCGCCGACAGCTCCCCCCACTGCTTCCGACCCCCGAGGAACTCCCCATGCCTGCCAAGAATCTCAGCGGTGCCTTCTACACGTTCATCGCCTGGCTGCCGTTCCTCGCCGTGATCGTCGGCGTCGTCTACGTGCTGGCGATCGGCGTGCTGCACCTCGAGATGGATTCCTACGGCACCGAGTTCTTCGTCAAGAATTCCGAGACCACCAACCGGCCGGCTGCCCTCTCCTCGTCGGCGCAGGAGCAGCAGCTCATGGCGGAGCTCAACAACTACTGATCCGCGTTCGGGCGCCGGCGACGGCACCAGGAGCGCGCCGGGGCGGCCCGTGCCCTCACCCGGCCACGCGCGTGATCGGCTGCGGCCACGGGGGAGCTGACGCCGCAGCGC
>JAOPYW010000074.1 GCA_025964405.1 Thermoleophilia bacterium
ACCATGCACGACGGGAAGGCGACGTTGGTGTCGATCCACTCGGCCAGCTCCGGGTCACGCAGGTGCGCGAAGCCACACAGCGCGGTGTGGGCAGCGGCCCCGTTGTCCTGCAGGTTGTCGCACGACAGCACGGTGAAGGGCGCCGTGCCGGCGCGACGCCGTCGATCGAGCGCTTCGGCGAGGTAGCCGAACGCCGAGGAGGGGTGCGTCGGATCGGCGAGGTCGGCGACGACCTCGGGAGCGGTCGCGTCGAAACGACCGGCCCACTCGTCGACGTGGTACGCCGTGCCCGTGATCGTGAGGGTCACGACGCGCGTGCGCGGATCGGTCAGCGCGTCGAGCACCGCCTCCGGGTCGTCGGGCGCGTAGAGGCAGCACGACATCGCACCGACGACGCGGGCCTCACTCGCAGACTGGTCGTGCGCGACCACGGTGAAGAGGTTGTCCTGCGGTTCGAGCCGCTCGCGCATCTCAGGGCGGCGGAGGCAGACCCCGATCTCCCCCCAGGCGCGCTCTCCTCGACAGGCGAGGTCATCGAGGTACACCGCCTGATGGGCTCGGTGGAAACCTCCGACACCGATGTGCACGATCGCGGGCACGAGGCTGTCGGGGTCGTAGTTCGGCACCTGGAGCGAGCGGGGCAGCTCGGTCAGTGCGGGACGAGTGAGGCGGTGGGGATAAGTCGAAGGCATGCCCCCTCCTGCCACACCCTGACGCCGCAAAACACCCTCATGGCGTAAAGATACATCGCAAAACTAGTGATCTCGATACACCGGTGCGAGAATCTGCACCAATCCCTCCCAGAGCCCCGGCGCGACCGCCAGGATGTCACCACTGGCCGGCCACGAGCCATCGCCGGGGCCCGCGAGGTCACCGGTGATCGCGCCCGATTCGCGAGCGATCAACATGCCCGCTGCGGCGTCCCACTCCCGCAGGCCGGGGCCCCAGTACGCCTCGGCGCGACCAGTCGCGACCTTCGCCAGCGACGACGCCGCGCTTCCGCCGCGGCGCACGTCACGCACCTGCTCCATCAGCCCGTCGACCATCGACCCAGCGAGCCCTCGCTGGTCGGGCCGGCCGAAGTTCACCTCGACGAGCGCACGCCGGAGATCCTCGGTCGGGCGGCATGCCCAGCGCTGTCGACCCGACCAGGCACCGAGCCCGAGACCGGCCTGCGTCACGCGATCGAGCACGGGCTCGATGACGACACCGGCCAGCACGCATCCGTCCGACTCCCGCACGGCGGCGACGCTGACGGCCCAGTCGGCCTGGCCGTAGAGGTAACTGGTCGTGCCGTCGATCGGGTCGATCGCCCAACGGATGCCGCTCGTGCCACGCGTCGAGCCGTGCTCCTCACCGAGGATGGCATCGGCCGGGCGCCGCGCGTGGAGCACGGCCCGCGCCGCCGTCTCCGCGTCACGATCGGCCTGGCTGACGAGGTCGTCTGCGGCAGCCTTCTCCTCGACCTCGAGTGCACCTGATCGCCGCTGCCACCCACGTGCGACCTCAGCCGCTGCGTGCGCAGCCTCGCCTGCGACCGCCACCAACTCACGCACGTGGTCCTCGTTCATGACGGGGCTCGTGCTGCGTGGGAGCGCGTCGCTCCCGGCCGACGCTCCAGGAGCGGGCGCCCGAGCGACTGCAGGCTCTGGCAGCTGAACCACCAGTGCGCCAACGCGAACGCGGCCCAGGGCGTCGTCATGACCGCTGCGCGGGGAGCACCCAGGCGCTCGGCGACCACCGCCGCAACGACGGCACACCCCAGCGCCACCCAGAGGCGCGGCTTTCCTACTTGTGCCACGAGCACCGACAGGACGGCGCCGGCGAGCGCAGCGAGGAGCAAGGCCGCATCGACGGCTCCGCCCACCATGAGGCGACCGACCACGAACGCCGCGGCGCCGGCGACCACGAAGGCGAGGTTCCAGGGAGCCGCGAGTCGCGTGCGAAGACGAAGGGGGCGCCACGAAGCAGCACTCGACACCTCGGCGCCCACACGTTCGGGAAGCCATCGAGCGAGTCCGGTCGTGTGCTCGCGCCCGTGTCGTGCAGTGGCACTCCACTCCAGCCGCCCCGCGACCGGTCGCGCGAAGGCGAGTGACTCGAGGGCCCAGCGGCCCATCACGAACGAGATGCCGAACGACCAGCAGGCCACGAAGCACGCCCCAGCGAGCACGGGTCGCTCCCAGATGTCGACCGCGAGCGCGAGCCCCGTCAGGCCGCGAATCGCGTAGCCACCCCCGATGAGGAGCCAGACCCCGAGGAGCGGAAGCGTGAGCGGCGGCGGCACCGAATCGCTGCGCCCCGTCGCCCGCGACTTGCAGGCCTCGTACGCCGCCGCAAGGCCGAACACGGCGATGGCCAGCACCGCGAGGGGCCGGCCCACGGCGTCCCACCCCAGCCACGCACCCAGCCCGGCTGCGGCAACGAGGCGACCTGCGACGACTCCCCAGCTGGCCGCGACGTGCCGTCGCTCACGGTCGAGCGGTCCGGGAAGCCTGCCGCGACTCGCGGCGTCGGGGTGCAGCTGGTCGGCGCGAAAACCGCGGATGTCATTCCACTGGTACCGCGCCTGGTAGATGAGGAACTCCAGCCCGAACCAGACGGCCGCGGCCCGGGCGACGAGTTCGCGGTCGACGTCGCCGCGCACGACGACGCCGTACAGGAAGGCGAGCGGAACGATCCACCACTTGATCGTGTCGCCCGGCCGGGGAAGCAGGAGATACGAGTTGAGCGTGCGCATGGTCAGGGTCCTTGGGGTGCGTTGCGGCCCAGCTTCCCGGCGTGAGGACGGTGAAACGGTAACGGCCACGCCTCGGGGTAAGGCGGTGCCATGAGTACGACCTCCATGCGACAGCGACGTGTTGCTCGAGCGACCTTCGACGACGCCGGCGTGCCCCGCCGCCTTCGCGAACGCTTGGCCGAAGGGCTCGCCTCCCTGGCCGCGGCTCGCTCCCAGCTCCTGCGGGTGTCGATCGGAGCTGCGGTTGCATGGGCCTTCTCATCCGAGGCGCTCAACCACGTCGCACCGGTGTTCGCCCCCATCACCGCCATGCTCGCGATCGGTATCGCCGGCGGGCAGCCGACCCGTCGCGCGCTCGAGTTCGTGTTCGGCGTCGCGTTCGGAATCGTGCTCGCGGATGCGCTGGTGCACCTGATCGGGAGCGGCATCGTGCAGATGGGCGTGCTCGTGCTCCTGGCGACCGGCGGGGCCGTGCTCGTCGGCGGTGGAGCCACCTTCGTCGGCGAGGCAGCTGTGTCAGCCGTGATCGTGGTCGCGCTCCCCAATCCCGGAACGCAGTTCGGCCGGTGGACGGATGCGGTCGTGGGCGCCGTCGTCGCGCTCGTGCTGACATTGCTCATCTTCCCTGCACGTCCGCTGCGGCAGGCTCGCCGCGCCACGGAGCCCGTGCTCGAGGAGCTTGCCGGCACCCTCCGTGACGTCGCAGATGCGCTGCGCCGACACGACCATGACGCGGCCGTGGCCGCACTGACGCGCGCCCGGAGCGTGACCGATCCCTGGGAGCGCCTGCACGACACGGTGCAGCTCGGCTATGAGACCGCCCGCTACGCGCCAGCGCGCCGACACGAGCAGGAGCAGCTGCGGCGCTACGTCGATGCGGCGGCCCACCTCGACCTCGCGATTCGCGGCGTGCGCATCCTCGCGCGTGGAGTGGTACGGGCGATCGAACTCGAGGAGGAGGTCCATCCGCGCATGGTTCGCAGCGTCGAGGAGCTCGTCGATGCGACCGAGGCGCTCACGGCACATCTCGAAGGCGAGGCGGAGGAAGCGCGGGAGCTGCAGGATGCGACCCTCCGCGCCTTCGTCGACGGGTCGTATGCGTTCGAGCACGCCGACGGACTCGGCGCGAGCTACATCGCCGGCCAGGTGCGCTCGACCGCGGTC
>JAOPYW010000046.1 GCA_025964405.1 Thermoleophilia bacterium
CGACGGGGGCGAGCTTCGGGTGCGTCACCCGGAACACGGCGGAGTGCTTGGCCTGTTCGAGCGGCACGCCGTCGTGCTCGGTCACGGCGTTGATGCGGAGCGTGCCCGCCCAGCCCTTGTCGACGCGCCACGTGCGCGTGCCGGTGCCCTTGAGGCCGGCGGCGATCACGATGGAGTGCTTGCCGTCGGCGCTGCTGGCGCGCAGGGTCGCCTTCGTGCCGGCGGGGCTCGTGTAGCCGATGCGCAGCTGCGACGCTCCTGCGACCAGCGTGCGTGTCGTGGGCTTCACTCCGCGGCCGATCGGCGTGACCTTCGTCACTTCGCTGGTCTTCGGCGGCACGCTCAGGAGTGAACCGACCTTGGTGAAGGGAGCCGCGCCCGCGATCGAGACGGTCCACGTGCCGGGCTTGAGCGCGGGGGCGAACAGTCCGAACGCGGCCTGCCCGGCGCCCAGTGGGTCACGTCCGAAGCCGATGCCGTCAACGGCCGTCTGGGTCGCCGTGTCGAACACCACGCGGCCGTTCGGATCGGTCACCTTGAGGTCGCCGGTGGGCGAGCCCGACAGCTGCAGCGACGCGAGGCGTGCATCCTTGGGAATGACCCACTTCTGGGTCGCCGTCGCAGACACGATGTCGGCGCCTGATCGCGACTTGCCGATCACCGAGCTGAGCGCGGTCGAATCACCCCAACCGAAGTTCGTGTTGAACTGGCGCGTGCTGGAGGCCCACCAGACGGTGGCGTAGAGCTTGTCCCAGTTGGTCTTGGCGCCGACGCCCTTGCTCGACACGGCTGCCTCGGCCGTGATCGAACGCCCGGTGACGTAGGGGCACCAGTTGATGTTGCCCACCCACGGGAGCCGGAAGTAGTTGCAGTGGAGGGTGTTCTCGAGGGCCGAGTTGACGTTGCGGGTCACCTCGGAGTCGGCCGGGAACCCGACCGTCATGAAGCCCGAGCCGTAGAACCCGGTGTTGTCGATGCTCGTGTTGAGGCCGCCGGTGATGAAGCCACCCAGCGCGTTGACGTTGGCCTGCGCCTCGAACGTCGACGGCGCGAAATTGCCGCCGAAACCGAGGGCGAGCGAGAGGCTGCCGTTGGCGACCTCGACGTTGCCCGACTTGAGGGAGCCGTTGCCGCTGATGCGCAGCATGCGGTTGTTCACGTCGTAGGACATCGCGCCCTCGATGGTGAGGTCGGCCACGCCGGTCGGCACCACGGGCCATCCACCGTGCACGTTGCCCTGGAAGGTGAGGTTGCCCGACTTGATGCCGCCGACGCTGATGCCGCCGCCGTCGAGGTAGGCCCCGAACGCGACCGGGAGGCGCCCCGCGCCCGTCAGCTGCGCGCCGAATGATTCGAGCCCGCCGTTGAGGAGCGATGCGCCGGCCTTCGCCTTCACGGAGTTGAAGAGCACCGCCTGCCCACCGAAGGCCCACGTGTTGGAGCTGCGGTTGTACGAGACGCATGCGTTGTTGATCGCCGCGATCTGCGAGTTGTTGCCGATCGGCAGCGAACCCGCGATGCAGCCCTTGAGCTCGACGACCGGGCCGTTGTCAGCCGAGTAGCCGACGTCGCCGGTCACCGTCAGCGCGCCGCCGAGCATCGTGGCGCCGCCCTTGTAGGTCAGCGCGCGCGTCGAGAGGTCGACGTTGAACTTGGCGGCCTGCGTGAGTGCGTTCTGCACGTACCCGTTCTGCAGGAGCAGGCCGACCTTCACCTTGGCGATCTCCATGAGCGGCGATGCGCTCGTGGCGTTCAGCGTGAACGTCTTGGCCGAGAGGTTGAAGCCGAGCGTACCCACCGACTGGAACACGTCGTAGCGGGTGCTGCCGTACTTGATGCTGACCGTCGTGGTGCCGCTGATCGAGGCCGCCTTGGCCGTGGTGTCGATGACCAGCGGAGCTGAACCGGAGAAGAACATGAAGCCGGCCAGGTTCACGTCACCGGCGAGCTCGTACTTGGTGGCGCTCAGCTTCTTCTCGGTCTTGTAGCAGACCTTGATGCCGCCGACCTCCATCGTCTTCTGGCCGCTCGGGCAGCCGCCGATGTCGGTGTACTTCGTGGGCGGCTTCGGCCCGGGCGGCATGGGGAGCGCTTCGCGGTTGACCGTCTCGCACCCCGTGATCGATGCGTCGGTGCCCGCGAGGTCGGCGTTCGACGTGTCGGTGCCCGCACCACAGTCGATGACGTCGGCGACGCCATTGCGGTGATTCACCGCGTCATCGCCCCCGTTCGCGTAGATGAGCGCGCCGCTCGACCCTGCGGTCAACACGTCTGCGAAATCCGTGCCGTGAATGTTCTCGAGGTTGCCCTGGGCCTCGCTGCCCCCGCCGATGTTTTCGCCATCGGGGTCGTTCGCCACCCCGTCGAGCGATGCGGTGACGCCGGTCGCGTGCGCGAAGCAGGCGGCCGACTCGTTGTTGAAGGTGACGGCGTCGCTGCCGGCTCCGCCTGAGTAGGAGTCGACGCCGCAGGCGCCCTGGAGGTAGTCGTCGCCGTCCTGGCCGAACAGAACATCGGGGCCGTCGCCGCCGATGAGGTAGTCGAAGCCGCCTTCGCCCCAGATGCGTGCGGGCACGCTTGAGCGGGCCATGTCGACCTTGTCGTTGCCGTCCCCGGCGAACACCGTGACTCCGACCGGCCTGGAAACCGCGGGATCGATATTGGTCCACGTGCAGGTCATCGTCAGTCCCGCCGTCACGCACCCGTAGTCAGCGGACGAGCTATCGGTGGGGAGCAATGGATTGGTGACCGTGGCGGTAATCGTGAACTCGGTCGCCTCTGGATTGCGGGCTGACGGTCCAGTCGTGCGCGCCGTTCTCGTCGGCGTCGACGATCAGTTGCAGACCGGCGGGCGCTCCGTCCACCCCATTCGCAAAGCGAACATTGGCGTGCGCTGCGGTCGGCATGAGCGCCGTGAGCGCGACGCCCAGGAGGGCGAAGACGAGAATGACGCGAAGTCGAACGGACACGGGGTGCTCCTGCAGTCGAATGAACGGCCGCGAGCCTACCGAATCCTCACTTCGAGCGTCGAGCAGATATGGCGTCGAATCAGACCATGCGATCCGTCGCAGAAACTCAGCGAGGCGCCCGAACGCGTACGCCCCACGAACCCGTGGCGTGCCTCACCTTCGGGACGGCTGCAGCTGCGTCGACGGTCAGCGTCGCGACGAGGCCCTCGTTCGCGTAGCGCCACCGACCCGACGCGTTGAGCAGGACGTTGACCTGGGCGCTCCGACCGGGCTTCACGCGGATCACCGAGGTACCCACCGTGCGGGTGACGCCGTACTGCTTCGACGTGAGGCGGGCGCGCACCACGCACGTGCCCCTCGTGCCGAGCGGACACGTGAACCGCACGCCGGTGCGCACCGAGGCGCGCCGACCGGGCCACCCGACGACCGAGGCGGCACCCGGGCGCGTCAGCGCATTCACGGGCGCCACGAACGGGTGCGTCACGACCAGGAACTGGGTCTCCCGCTCGAGGTCCGCGAGCTGCGGCGTGCTCGTCGCGTCGAAGGTCGCGTAGACCGAATCCGTCAGCGCGCTGACGCCCGAGACGGCATACGGACGCGAGCTCGACACGACCTTGCTCGCGACGCCCGGCGCTGAGATGTACCACAGCTCGGGCACGAGGTTGATCGCAGTCGTCGCAGCTGCATGCGCTCCCGGGAAACCGTGGGAGCTGCGCGATGCGGTGTTGCAGTAG
>JAOPYW010000158.1 GCA_025964405.1 Thermoleophilia bacterium
AGCCCGTCGCCCAGCCCGCGCAGCCCGGGCTCGCGCTCGCGGTCGGCGGCGGCGCCACGATCGGCGCATCGACGAACAGCATCATCGGCGGGGGGAGCATCGGCGACCTCGGCCAGCAGGCCGTGAACACCGCGCTCGGCGCGACCGGCGTCTCGACCATCGGTGGCGCTGCGACCATCGGCGGCAGCGCGGCCAGCTATGGCTGGGAGGTCGTGAACCCGACCGTCGGACCCCAGGCCGCGGCGGCGCCCGCAGCGGCGGGTGTGGCTGGCGGTGGCGCAACTGCCGCGCCCGGCTCCCCGACCGTGGAACCCGATGCGCCCGTGGGCACGCAGGTCGACATGCGACGTGTCGCAGGAACGCCGGCCGCCGGCGGCGTGATCCAGACCATCCTCTCGACGGTCTCGGTGTCGGCTATGCCGGCGATGACCGAGGGCACGTGGCTGACGCTGAGCGACGAGAACGGCGCCCAGATGCAGGTGCACGCGCACGGCAAGTGGGCGACCGCGACCAACGCGCAGATCATCGCGGGCATCCAGGCGCGACAGGTCGGCGTGCACCTCCACGCCGACGGCACGGTGCACCTGCACGACCCGATGTAGTCGCAGGGTGGGTGCGAGGCGCGGTGGTGCCGGGCTTCACGTGAGGCTCACGCGGGAGGCGTCGCGGCCGTGCTAGCGTTCGTTCCATGTCGACTCCGAGCAGCACTGCCGACCGCGACATCGTCGTGATCGAAGACGAGGAAGCGATTCGCGATGTCGTGGAGTACAACCTCCAGCGCGAGGGCTTCGAGGTGCGCACCGCGGGCGACGGACGCGCGGGCCTGCAGCTCGTGCGCGACCGCACGCCGAAGCTCGTCGTGCTCGACCTGATGCTGCCCGAGCTCGACGGCCTCGAGGTCTGCCGCGCGCTGCGGGAGGATCCCGCCACGCGCCTCGTGCCCGTGATCATGCTCACCGCAAAGGGCGATGAGTCGGACATCGTGCTCGGTCTCGGCGTGGGCGCCGACGACTACGTGGTCAAGCCGTTCTCGCCGAAGGAACTCGTCGCGCGCGTGCGGGCGATCCTGCGTCGCAACGAACCCTGCGAGGGTGCGGGGTCGACCGAGGCGATCGATGCCGACCTCGAACGCGACCCCGACCGGCTGCGGGTCGAGCTGGGCGCCGTGAGCGTCGATCCCGATCGCCACGAGGTGCTCATCGGAGGGGTCGAGGAGCGCTTCACGCGCACCGAACTGCGACTGCTCTACGTGCTCGTGCGCAAGCCAGGGCGCGTCTACACCCGCGAGCAGCTGGTGGAGCGCGTCATGGGCGAGAACGCGTGGATCACCGACCGCACGATCGACGTGCACGTGCGGGCGATCCGCCAGAAGCTCGGAGCGCACGCCGACCTGATCGAGACGATCCGTGGCGTGGGGTACCGTTCGCGCGACATGGCGACGACGGCTCCCGATGCCTGAATCCCGCGGCTGGTTCTGGTCGGGACGCGGCGGCGACGAGCGTCGCGCGCGTGAGCACTCGTGGACGCTCGAGCACCGCATCACGCTGCTCGAGCGCGAGCGCAAGGACCTGCGCCGCATCCTCGCCGCGCTGGGTGAGGGCGTGCTCGCCGTCGACAGCTCCGGCATCGTGCTGCACGCGAACCCGACTGCGATCGACCTGCTCGGGCTCGACGCCGATGCGGCGCTCGGCAGCCACCTCTTCGTGGCCGTGCCGCACCCCGACCTGTGTGACGCGCTCGAGGAAGTCATGCGCGGTGTCGAGCAGCGGGATGCGCGCGTGACGCGCGAACTCGTGGTGCCGGGCATCGACGGAGAGCGCATCCTCGTCGCGCAGGTGACCCCGCTCCGGGGCGCGCCGCGGGCGCAGGCCGACGCCGACGTGGCGGCGGAGGGAGCGGTCGCGGTCGTTCGCGACGTGACCGAGCTGCGCCGGCTCGAGGTCGCACGCCAGGAGTTCTTCGGCAACGTCAGCCACGAGCTCAAGACGCCGATCACGGCGATTCGCGGGTCGCTCGAGACCATCGTCGACGATCCCGGGATGCCCGACGAGGTGCGCAGCCGGTTCCTCGACGGGGCCGTGCGCCACTCGGTGCGCCTCAACACGCTCGTCAACGACCTGCTCGCGCTCGCGCGGCTCGAGGACGACCCGGGCGCCCTGCGTCGCGCGCCGCTCGACCTCGCGGGACTCGCGGGGGAGATCGTGCAGGCGTCGGAGGGGGCCGCGGCCCGGCGCGCCGTGTCGGTCGGCCTCACGGTGGTCGGCGGTGGGCCCGGCGCCTTCGTGATCGGGGCCGACGAGGAGGCGATGCGCCAGGCCATCTCCAACCTCGTCTCCAACGCGATCGCCTACAGCGAGGCCGGCGACGCGGTCGACGTGCGACTCGAGCGTCGCGGGCAGCTCATCGAGGTCGAGGTGCGCGACGAGGGGAGCGGCATCCCACCGGAGGCGATCGAGCGCGTGTTCGAGCGGTTCTACCGGGTCGACGCCGCCCGATCGCGCGAGCTCGGCGGCACCGGCATCGGCCTCTCGATCGTCAAGCACGTGGCGCAGGCACACGGTGGCACGGTCGAAGTGACGAGCGAACTGGGGGTGGGGAGCTGGTTCCAGCTCCGTATCCCGGTTTCGCGACCGGCCGAGGTCGGTACACCTCCTGCGTGATGCGCGCCCAGGCCCCCGGAACCGACGTGATCGAACGTGACCAGACCGCTGGTCCGGGCGCGGGCGTCGGCGGCGGTGCCCGCATCGTGGTACTCAACGATTCGCACAACACCTTCGAGGGCGTGGCCGGAGCGCTCGCCCGCGTGCTGCCCGGTGTGGATCGCGCGGCGGGCATGCAGCTCGCGACCGTCATCCACAACGCCGGTCGCGCCGTCGTCTGGGAGGGTGACATCGAGGTCGCGGAACTCTACTGGGAGCAGCTCGCGGGCGCCGGCCTCACGATGGCTCCCCTGGAACGCGGCTGACATGGCCCTCGAGACCGCGTGATCGACGTACTCCTCGTGCTGCTGCTGCTCGCCGCTGGGGCGTTCGGTTGGCACCTCGGTGGCACGTTCTCGCTGCTCGGGGTCGGGGTGTTCCTCGTCGGCGGCATCATCGCGGCAGCCGTGGCCGTTGCCATCGGGAGCCCGTTCCCCGCCTTCGTCTTCCTGCTCGGCGGGCTCATCGGCATCGTTCCGATCGCGCTGCGGGCCACCCGGATCCACGAGTCGGTGCGCCACCACCTGCCCGAGCGGCTGGCCCTGCCGGACCGGGTGGTCGGGGTCGCGGTCAACCTCGGGCTCGCGCTGGTGTTCGCGTGGTACATCGCGGCGATCGCGTCGGTCGTGCCCGGCGAGACCAAGGGCCTGCAGGCGGTGCGCGCGGCAGCGCTCATGAACGCGATGGTCGAACGGGTTCCACCGCAGGGCACGCTCGGCGCGTTGGTGCTGCGCTCGGGCTTCCTCCCGGCGATCAACGGACCGATCGTGATCGCCGAGGAGCCCCTCGACGCCTTCGCGCGGGCCCCGGCCGTGGTCGCCGCGCGCGCGAGCGTCGTGCAGGTGCGGGGCATCGCGTGCGACCAGCTCGTGACCGGCACCGGTTGGGTCGTCGGGCCCGGGCTGCTCATGACCAACGCGCACGTCGTCGCGGGTGAAGCCCAGACGGCGATCGCCGGGGGACCATCACTGCAGGGCGCCTACGCCACGGTCACGGCCTTCGATCCGGTCAACGACCTCGCCATCCTGTCGATCGACCGACAGCTCCCCCCGGCACTGGCGCTCGCGCCGATCGCACCGCACGGCACCCCGGCCGCGGTCATCGGGTTCCCGTTCGGCAAGGAGCAGCGCGTCATCCCGGCGCGGATCGATCGGGTGGCCGACTTCGAGGCGGAGCCGATCACGGGTGGGCCGAGCCGACCCGCGCGGGTGCTCGCCTTCCGCGGCGACGTCGAACCGGGCAACTCGGGTGGGCCCGTGGTCGACCTGCAGGGACGCGTGCTCGGCATCGTCGTCGCGAAGGGGCTCGGCCAGCGCGTCGACGCGGGCTACGGTGTCTCGGCGAGCGACCTCGGCCCGATCATCGCCGAGGGCTCGAACCGGAGGGCCGTCTCGACGGGCGACTGCATCGATCACGATGCGTAGCCGAGCGGGCGAATACACGCCCGCTCGAGCGAGCTGACGACCTCACGGTGCGGCCCGAGCTGACGACCGGTTCAGGCGGCGACGCGGGGGCCCTGCTGGTCGTGTGCGAGCGAGAACGCGAGCGTCGTGAACAAGGCACCGACCGGCGCCATGAACATCGGGATCAACGAGTTGGTCCGCGCGCTCAGGGTGACACCGCCGGCGACGGCTGCCCCGGCGACTGCGCCGATCGCGCCGACGGCCCACGGGTTCGCGGCGACCGGGCGGTCGTCGAGGATGGCCGACCCCTCGGCCATGGCCTTGCCCCCGATCATCAGCGCGCCGCCCACGGCTGCACTGCTGAGGGCGGCGCCCGCAGTCAGGAGCGCAGCCTTGGCGCCGGGTGACTTCACGGCGAACGAGGTCGCGGTGAGTGCGACGCCAGCCACGAGTGAAGCGCCAGCGGCGATCGGAGCGACCGCCCCTGAGCCGGGCTGCGGTGCGCCGGCCTCGGTGGGCTTCGCGCCATGGGCGTTGGCGAGTACCGACACCGCGGCCGCGCCGACGGCCATGCCGGGAATCCACGCGAGCCGCGCGATGTTGGGTGAGAGAGCTGTCATGGTGCGTCCGTCCCGAAGAAATGTCCCGTCCGGGCATCGAGCCGCGCGCTCACGTCGTTTCGCCCGCAACCGGGCCGGCCGACGATTGGCCCTTCCTGGCGTCGCACGCGATCGGCGTCAGGTGATCGACGCCCCGAACAGCGAGCAGATCAGGTCGGTGGCGGTCTCGGCGGTCTGGTTGCCGTTGTCGAGCACCGGGTTCACCTCGACGATGTCGACGCTCGACGGGTTCGCCGTGGAGAGGATCTCCAGGAGCGTGTGCGCCTCGCGGTAGTTGAGGCCGCCGCGTACGGGCGTTCCCACCCCCGGGGCGTCGAGCGGATCGAGCGCGTCGAGGTCGAGTGACACGTGCAGGAAGGGCGCGCCGGCCACGATCTCGAGCGCCTCCTCGGCGACCGAGGTGATGCCGCGGCGGTCGATCTCCTGCATCGAGAACACGCGCGGCGCGCCCTCGGTGCGCAGGAACGCCTTCTCCGGTGCGTCGAGGTCACGGGCGGCGATGATCACCGTCCTGGCGGGATCGAGCGAGCGCGTCGGCCAGTCGGCGGAATCGAAGCGCGGGTCGCCCTCGCACATGCCGAGGGCGATCGCGAGCGCCATCCCGTGCACGTTGCCACTCGCGGTGGTCTGCGGCGTGTTGAGGTCGCCGTGCGCATCGATCCAGATCGCGGCGCCGGGGGCGCCGGTCGCCTTCGCCATGCCGCGGAGGGACCCGACCGCCACCGAGTGGTCGCCGCCCAGCAGCACGGGCGTGCGCCCGCTCGTGAACGCGTCGGCGGTCATCTCGGCCGCAGCGTCGCAGGCCCGCAGGATCTCCTCGAGGTAGTGGGCGTCGGGCGTGCCGCTCTCGACCATGCCGCGGGTGTGCACGAGCACGTTGCCGAGCTCCTCGACGTCGACGCCGAGCCGCTCGAGCCGACCCGCCAGGTCGGTCAGGCGCAGGGCCGACGGCCCCATGTCGACGCCGCGGCGGTTGCCGCCGAGGTCCATGGGGAATCCGATGATGCCGACCTTGCTCATGTGCGTCCTCTCGTCACGCCGCGAATCGCCGCGGCCCGCGAACCTACAGGCCCGCCGCCTCGCGTGCGTGGGCAGCCTGCGAGAATGACGGCATGGGTCGACGCCTCCTCACCGCCTGGGAATCGATGCCGCCGCGCCGGCAGGTGCTGGTGGGCGCGCCGACGATGTTCGTGCTGCTGCTCGTGGTGCACCTCGTGGGGTTTCCGCACCTCACGTTCGCGCGCTCGTGCGCCTACGCGATCATGGAAGCGGTGCCGCTCGCGCTGGTCGTGACCTACGCGACGCAGGTGGAGCTGGTGCGGCGCGAGAACGCCACCGGTGACGCGGAACCCGGGGCGCAGCAGTCGCACCCCGCCGACATCGGCATCGACGGCGACATCGCGCCGGATCCCGCACCGACCACGCCCGGCGCCCCGAACTCCGGCGCCGGCCAGGGCATCGAGTAGCGGGTCGAGCCCGAGCTCAGCTCCCCACAGTTGGCGGCCACCTCGATGCAGTTCCAGCGCAGCTGGCGGAGCGTCGGCTGCTGCCACGTGTTCCAGAAGTCGGCGTGCATGCCGGTCGCGCCGAGCCGGCCGCCGGCGAGCGTGATGCGGCTCGCGCCGCGCGGACGCACGGGCCAGGTGATGAGCAGCTGGAGCTGCATGACCGCGACGGGGTGGCTCGCGGGGCACGCACCCTTCGGCGACGCGTAGGCGAGGTGCGACCGGTGGTCGGCGGTGTCGAGGTCGCGTCCGTTCCAGCAGTCGGGGAACCGCACCCAGGCGCCGAGGCGCTGGTCGGCGCGACAGGTGGTGGGCACGGTTCGGAGGTGGGGGTTCTGCACGGGGGCACCCGCGAGCGTGCGCGCGCGGCCGCCGACGCACTGCCAGTCGGTGACGCGCATCGACTGCGGGGCCGCGGCGCGCATGTCACCCGCGACCAGCTTGAGCCCGGCGGGCAGGGCGGCGGCCCGCGGCTTGGCGCCGCGCGTGTAGTAGGCGGCGAGCGACCCGCGCACGAGCCGACCGTCGACCTCGAGCGTCGGCGCCCAGTAGGAGGCGGTATCGGCGCGCAGGCGACAGCTGCTCGGGCTGCGGTGGAGCTGTGCAGCGGTCGAGGCGGCGGTCACGCCCCGAGCCCCGTAGAACTCGTGCCGGTGGCTCGCGCCGGCCTGGCCCGGGAACACGATCGGGTCGTCGCTGGCGACGTGGGTGCTCGCGCACTTCACGACGAACGAGGTCGCGTGGGCGGGTGACGGCGCGAACAGGCACCCGGCCACGCAGGCCAGGGGCGTCACGAAGCGGAGTCGAGTTCCCCAGCGCATGGCTAGTAGACGCCGCCGTCGCCGGTGGTCGGCAGCGGCTTCGCGCCGGGGCAGCCGCGTGACGAGCCGGTGAACGGGAGCTTCACCGTGATGCGCGAGGCGTTGTCGCGCTCGTTCGATTCGTACATGACGTTGGTCGGGTCGGCGATGTGCACGTAGGCGAAGCAGCCGCGCAGGCCCTGCACGTCGATCCAGTTCTCGTTGTAGGTGGCGGGGTAGACGTCCGACCACCCGACCGACGCGCCGAGCGTCACGCCCTTCGCCTTGAGGGACTGGTTGCACGCGGGATAGGTGACGCCGGGGGAGCGGCGCAGCCCGGGGCGCGTGTGCTTGAGGTCGCGGAGGCAGTAGACGGTCTTGGGGCCGGTGCGGGCGAGCGCGACGGGGCGGCCGGTCGAGTCGAGGCGCCAGAGTTCCATGCGGGCGGCGCCGTTCCACTTCCAGTAGCGGTACTGCCCGGGCACCGCCTTGAACAGGAGCTTGGCCCCTGTGGCGACCGCGACCGGGCGGCCCTGAACGCGGTGGAGCAGCTGCTTGGCGGCCATCGTGTAGCGGCCGGTGCGCGTGCCGTGGAGCGACGCGGGGCCGGCACCGACCGAGTTGAGCGAGTTGGCGGAGAAGAGCACGGTGCGGCCGTTGCGCTTCCCGAGTGACAGGTTGAACGGGCGGCTCATCGTGAGGTTGGGGCAGCGGTAGGCGCGCACGTCGGGACCGAGGCACGGGTTGAGGGGGCGGGCGCGCGGGCCGGAGAGCGGATGCGCGTAGTGCCAGGTCCAGGTGGCGACGTCGGGCATGCTCGCGCGGGCGGGCTGGCCCTCGAAGGAGGCGATCGCCGGGCGCCACGACCAGGCGAGGGCGCCGGCATAGCCGAGCTGCGCGAACTGGCCGAGGCGGGTGGTCGCCTCGGCGTCATCGGCAGCGGTGAACCCGCCGATGAACACGGGCGCGTCGACCCCCTCGGTGGCGACCAGGTTCGCGACGCTGCGGGTGAGCGCGGAGGTCGGTCCCTCGGTCGCGACGGTCTGGGGGTCGTAGGCGTCGAAGCCGAGCCCGGTCACCGTGTCGAGGCGGTCGACGCTCGACGGGCCGGCGACTGCGAGGGCTGCAGAGCCGGCGTGCACGGCCGCGACCTGCGGCGCGAGCGCGGCCCGGAGCTGCTCGGGCGCGACCGCGCCGGCGTCGAGCAGTCGGTCGGCGGACGACGTCAGCTCCCACCCCAGCACATGGGGGTTCGCGCGATAACGGGCGAACATCGGCGTCAGGGCGCGGGCGAGCGCAGCCGACTGGGCCGGGTCGGTGAACCACGACGGGGGCAGCGACGTCGGCGTCGGGAACACGACCGGCAGGAGGTAGACGTCGTACTTGGCGGCGATGCGGGCGGCCGAGTCGAGGTCGCGCAGGGCGGTCGGCTCGATCCGCAGCGGCGTCTGGTCGGCGGCGCGGAAGACCGGTGAGGCGGTGCCGGAGAAGAGGTACCAGCGCACGACGCGCACGCCGCGCTCCGACATCGTGCGGAGCATCGAGTCGGTCTCGGCCTCGTCGGCGTGGATACCCGCGATGCCGTTGCCGAAGTCGCGGTTGAGGTGCAGGAAGGGGACGTTCGCCCCGATCACCGACCAGCGGTCGGCGCCGGCCC
>JAOPYW010000192.1 GCA_025964405.1 Thermoleophilia bacterium
TCGAGACGTCGGTCGAGACCATGCGTTGGAAGGCCGCGTACGACGGCTTCCTGACGCCGGCGTTCGTGAGCGTGCCCGACTGGAAGTCGTTCATGTCAGTCGGGTCGGTGAGCCCGTACTGGATGCCGAGCGTCACGCGGCCGGTGCGGTCGAGCACGTCGAAGCCCTCGGGGATCCAGCGCGCCTGGTTGGCGAGCTTCACGCCGAGGTGCGAGGTGCGGTCGGGCGGGTTGGTCTCCCAGCCGAACTCCGTGGCCCAGACCTTGAGTCCCTTGGTGACCGGGGCCGAGTCGAGCAGCGCGAACAGGCGCTTGGAGTCGGCGATGCCGAGCGAGTCGGGGCTCGGGAAGGAGCGACCCTGGTAGCTCGGGTTACCGGTCGGCGAGTAGACGAAGGGGTACGGATTGTGGGCCCACGCGCCGAGGTAGCGTCGCTTCTGCGCCATCGACGTGCCCGGCAGCTTCGGCAGCACCGCCTTCTGGAACGCCTTGATGAACGTCACCGGCTTGATCGACGAGTTCGGTCCGGTGGGTCCGGCCGCGATCGTCGCGGACGGGTTGGCGACCTTGATCGCGTAGGCCGCGCTCGCGTACATCGTGGCGTACCAGACGGGCACCAGCTTCTTCTGCGCGGCCGTCGGGTTCTGCGACAGCGGCTGCCAGAACGTCCACGAGTTCGGCTCGCTCCAGACCGTCCACAGCTTGATGTTGCCGTACGGTGAGAACGCGTTGTAGCGCGTGGCGATGGCGGTCGAGAACGCGGTGTACTCGGCCACCGTGTGGTTGAACTGCATCGTGTTGGAGCCGACGTAGAAGGGCTTCTTCTCCTCGGCGATCGCCGGCTTCACCTTCTGCACCCAGTCGGGCACGCGCGTCACGGAGGCGAGCACCTGGATGTTGCGGGCGCGGGCGAGTGAGACGAGGCTGTCGTACTGCGCCCAGTCGTAGCAGGGGTTCGCGTTGTCGCGCAGGGCCTCGGTGGCCTGCCCGTCGCAGCCCCGGGCGATGAAGTTCCAGGAGATGTTCACGCGAATCAGCGTGGCGCCCTCGTCGCGGATCTTGTCGAGCGCAGTGGCCTGCTGCTCAGGTGTCGTGCCGTTGTTGGCGAGCTCACCGTTCGACTCGATGCCGACGATGATGTTGGCCGAGCTGGAGGCTGGCGCGAAGGCGGCAACGGCAGCAAGCAGGAACAGGGTGAGGGCGAGGGCCGCACTGCGGCGCAGGGAGAGTAGACGCATACGCGGTACCCTATCGGGCTACGGGCGTACGATCCGATCCAGCTTCGGAACTAGTCGTAGCCTTGCCGCTATCTCCCTGCTCAGCACCACGTTTTCCCAGCGCTCCTTGTGCCGCTTCTCGAAGTGATCCGAAGCCCTTGGCCTGGATCCGCACGCGCACCAGCAGCACAATGTAGGTCACGAGGTCCCAGATGCGCCCTCGCGCCTTCGGCCGGCGCTCGTGCCGCTCCGTGCCCTGCAGTTCGGCGACGATCCGCACGAGCGGCGCGGCCACGGCGCTCCAGTGGAACTCCGTACCGAGCTGCCGGGCCGCGACTGACATCCGCGCGCGCTGGGGGGCGTCGGCCGCGAGCTCCAGCAGCGTCGCCTCCCACGCCTCCACGTCGAGTTCGGGCACGACGAGCGCGGCGCCGGCGTCGGCCATGCGATCCGTCAGGTCACCACCTGCGGTGCTCACGGTGGGGAGCCCGGCCCAGAGATGGTCGAGGAATCGCGTGCGAAAGCTCAGGCGGGTCTCGAGCGAGTCGTGATGCGCACAGACCGCGACGTCGGCATCGCCCAGCCAGCGGTGGCGCTCCGCGAACGGCACCCATGCATCGGTGAGCACGACGCCGCCGTCGGCGAGCAGGCCGAGCGCCTCCGCGCGTTCGCGCAGCAGGCGTGAGGCGTCCTGCTCCTCCCACGCGGATTCGGGGTGGTGCATGCCCATCACGACGAGGTGCAGGCGTGGCTCGCTCGCGCGTGCGCGCGCGAGTGCCTCGACGATCGTGACCGGGTCGAACCAGTTCCAGATGCCGCCGGTCCAGATCAGCACGATCGCATCCTTGGGCACGAGCGTGCCGCGAATCGCGCCTTCGCTTTGGGCGAGCGCCGGCATCGGCTCGCCTGACAGGCCGAACGGCACGACTCCCAAGAGCGCGTCGGCGCGCCCATCGCGCGCGAGCAGCTCGAGGTCGAGGCGTCCCGCCTGGCCGAGCGCGCCGAGCCAGTGGTCCTTCTGCCGCTCGGTGGCGCACAGGAAGGCGTCACCCAGCTCGAGCGCCGCTGCATATTCGCGACGATCGCGGTCGAGCAACCGACGCTTGAGCTGCTCGTCGCCCGGTTCGGTCGCGAGCTGCGCGATGCGCTCGACGAAGCTCGGCACGTAGAGGTCGTAGACCACCGGGCGGCCCATGTGGCGCAGGCCCCACGCGATGTCGACGCGCTGCGGCTGCGTCACGATCACCGCCGGCGCATGCGTGCGCACGAGGTCGGCGAGGCTGCGCGCGCTCGGCACGCCGAACGCAGCGACGGTCACGCCTGCCGGCACGTTCGCGGTGTCGTCGGGCAGCGCGGGCATCGCGAGGGTGACGATGGCGCCGGCGGCGGCCAGCTCCCCCGCCAGGGCAGTCGCGCGAATCGCGGGGCCCGCCATGCGTGCGCCGACCTGC
>JAOPYW010000204.1 GCA_025964405.1 Thermoleophilia bacterium
AGCGCGAGGACCGCTCGCGCCACGAGCAGCAGCAGGAAGCCGCCGAGCAGCGTGGCATCTGGGTCAAGACCGTCGACGAGGCAGAAGCCGCGGGCCTCTACGACGACCACGGGCGCGCGAGCGCCCACGAAGCCGAGCCCGTGCCGCACGTGCATCTCGATACGTCGGCATGATGCACGCTCCAGCCGCTCGCACGTGTGAAAGCCCCGGCGAACGGTAAGAACCTTCCCAGCATCAGCGCCCCAGCGATGGTGCACCCCCGAGCCAACAGGCGCACTGCATGAGCGATCTCCCCGATACCGACCTTCCCGACGAAGACGACGCGCCCGCCGTGGACGTCGACGTCGATGCTGCCGCCGTGCTCCGGCCGGTCGGCACCACGCCCAAGCGCGCCGACCAGTCGAGCTGGGGCAGCGACGGCGCCGGCCTCGACCTGCTGCGCACCTACGTGTCGCAGCTCGACGACGGGCCGCTCCTGACGCACGCGGAGGAAATCGAACTCGCTCGTCGCAAGGACCGCGGCGATCGCGCTGCGAAGGATCGCCTGGTGGAGTGCAACCTCCGCCTCGTGATCTCCATCGCACGCCGCTACCAGGGCAACGGCGTGCCGCTGCTCGACCTCATCCAGGACGGCAACATCGGCCTGATCCGGGCGGTGGAGAAGTTCGATCCGGAGAAGGGCTTCAAGCTCTCGACCTACGCGACCTGGTGGATCCGGCAGGCCGTCAGCCGCGCCATCGCGAGCCAGGGCCGCACCATCCGGCTGCCGCTCCACGTGATCGACGTGATGCGCAAGATGCAGCGCGAGCAGCGCGGGCTGAACCAGAAGCTCGGTCGCGAACCCACGCTCGTGGAGCTCGCTGAGAAGCTGCAGATGACCACCGCGGAGGTGGAGGACCTGCAGCGCCTCGGCGACGACACCATGTCGCTCGACGTACCGGTGGGTGAAGGCGAGAACGACCTCGCCGACATGCTCGAGGACGAGATGGTCGTCGACCCCTTCCAGCAGACCGTGCTCGGCATGCGGCAGGAGGCGGTCACCAGCGCCCTCACGACGCTGTCGGAGCGCTCGCGCCTCGTGCTCGAGATGCGCTACGGCCTCAACGGGCGCCAGCCGCAATACCTCGACGAGGTCGGGGCCGTGCTGGGCGTCACGCGCGAGCGCGTGCGTCAGCTCGAGCACCGCGCGTTGCAGGACCTGGCGGCCCATGCGCCGCACCTCGAGGACTTCCTGGTCTAGCGACCTGCAGGTCTCCCGACGTGGGGGAGCAGTACGCACTTCGTGAACGAACGGCGTGAAACCGCCGGTACCTTCCGTTGGCGACCGCACATCCGCGCATCACGAGCGTCGGGAGCGGGAATGCTCCCTGAGGTGGGGCCCGCGTGGTGGCGGTCTCCGCACACCCCTGGGATGGTTGGAAGGTCGTGCCTGATGGTTGCACGCTACGTAGATGCCGAAGGTCCGCCGTTGGGCGTGGCGCCGATGTGGAACGAGCACGAGCGGCGCGGTACCGACCGCGTCCGTTCGCAGATCCGTGCCACGGTGCGCAGCTTCGACGGAGCCGACGGTGTGCCCACGAAGGCGCGCGCGATCGACATGAGCGAGCGCGGAGCGAAGCTCCTGCTGCGCCGGCGCTACGACGTGGGCTGCCGCATCACGGTCGACCTCGAATGCGAGCTTCCCCTGCGCGTCCACCTGGGCTTCGACGCCGATTCGCTCGTGATCGATGGCCCGATGCACACCCATCTCGTGCGCCTCGACGCGCGGGTCGTCAGGTGCGTGCGCGCGAGTGACCGGCTGTGGGACGTGGGGATCGAATTCCTGGCCAACACACCAGCCCACGAACGCCACGTGGTCTACAGCTACGTCGAGCACCTGCGCGACGGCGAGGCCTGGATCCTCTAGGGGCGACGCTTCGCGCGCAGCTCCTGCATCGAGGTGAGGGCCATGCGCCGCGCCTCCTCACGCGTGTGCGCGTACTTGTTGGTCGTCTCGACGCTCTCGTGTCCCATCAGGTCGCGGGTCGGCACCAGCGCGGTCGGGTCGGCGGCAAGCATCAGCGAACCGAACGTGTGCCGCAGCACGTGCGGCGTGACCCGCAGCTCGTGGATGCCCGCACACTTCGCGAGGCGGGGAATACGCTGCTCGACCGAGTAGGGCGCGAGCCGCCGGCCGGGGTCGGTCGGGCGGCCGAACAGGTGGCGCACGCCGCTGGGGGGCTCATATTCGGTGAGGAGCTCCATGATGTCGGGAGCCAGCGGCACCGATCGGCGCTTGCGTCCCTTGCCGAGCACGTGCACGACGTCGTCGACGATGTCGCCGCGGTCGATGCCGCACAGTTCGCTCACGCGCAGGCCGGCAAGGCCCATGAAGGCGACGAGGAGCGCATCCTCGACTTTTCGATTCGATGTTCGAAGGTCTGGTGATCCTGCCTCGATCGGCCACGTGGTGCGGGCGACGTGGAGGAGGTCGTCGAGCTGGTCGCCCGTCAGCGCCTTGAACTCCTCGTCGATGCTCGACTCGCCGCGGGGCTTCATGACGTCGCGCATGGGGTTGGGCTCGAGCCCGAGCGTGCGATCCATCCAGCGGTGGAAGCCGCTCAGCACCGCGAACGCGTGGTGGAGGGTCTGGGTCGAGACCCCGACGCGACGTCCGATCCGGCGCCGGCGGAGCGACGCGAGATAGGCCTGGATCGTCTCGGCGTCCTGGAGTGGCGCGACGAACGGCGCCGGGGCATCGGTCGAGGGCTCGCTCGCCGGCCCGGCAACCCACGCGGCGTAGTCGTTGAGTCGTGTGGCGTAGGCCTTGAGCGTGTTCGGCGAGTAGCCGGCGCCCTCGAGCGAACTCACGTAGCGATCGATCGCGCGGGTGAGGCTGAGGTCGTCGGGCGCGCGCATGTGGCTGGATTCGTCGCCGACGCCGATGCTCCTGCTGCCCGCCGGTCTCCGCGTCACGTCACTGGGGGAGCGGTGGGTCGAACAGGGCGAGTTCGTCGGCGGTGGGCGGCTCGAGCATGCGTGACCAGGCGAGCAGGTCGCCCGGCGCGATGCGCAGCCACTCGGCGGCGACGTCGGCATTGCGGAGCTGCACCCGGCGCAGGAGCTCGTCGTGGTCGACGTCGAGGAACCGAAGCTCGACCGCCAGGCCGAGCGCACGCGCCCGCTCACGGATGTCGTCGCGGTGCGCGCGCAACCAGAAGCCGTGTTCGAGCACCACCGTGGCGCCGGCACGGGCAACCTGCTCGGCGAGGTCGAACATGTGGTGCTCGAGCCGCACGCGTACCTCGTCGTCGCTGCCGTCGAGTTCGAGGCGCACGAGCCATTCGTCCGGGCTGAACCGAACCGCGCCGTGTGCCTCGAGCGCGCGCGCGAGCGTCGTCTTGCCGGAGCCCGGCAGACCGCACAGGAGCACGATCCGCCCGGTGTTCGCTGGTGGTTCGTGCACGGCTGTCGTCCGGTTGGTATTCGGTTGCCAGCGGTCGCGGGTGCGCTGGAGGGGTCGTCGATTCTACCCGGACACGCATTCCGTGCATGTAAGATAATTGGGGTTATCTTACATCGCGAGGGGGGGAGAACCGGCATGGGAGCGTGCGCCGCCCCGTCCCTCCGGGGAACCACGTGCCGCGCGCCACACGTCGCGCACACCTTCGTCGCATGCGCATCCCGCTGAGCAGCTGACGCGTCCGTGCGCACGCGCGCGACCTCCAGGCCGTGTTCGACCCAGGTAATGTCGACCCAGGTCACGTCGACCCGCCCGGCGCACACTCGTGGGTCTGCTGCGCCTGGCCTGCCGCGCGGCCCTGGCCGGCTCGGGTCCAGCGGCGGTGGGTCAGCTCCGCTTTCTGGCACCTCCCATCGGACGGCCACGGCCTCATGTCTGGTCATGATTGGGCCGTCAGGGCTCCTCCACAGCTCTCGATTGCGTCGAATTCGTGATTCCGACGTGCTTGCAGGGCGCGCAGGATACCCAGATACCTACCTAGGTGACTAACCTAGGTAATTCCTCCGAGTACGGGTCCGGTGATCGGTCGTACCTTCGTCGTGTAGCCACCGCCAGCCACGGCGGGCCACCACGGGGGAACACACCATGCACGAGCACTTCGCAGACACGTTCAACGCCATCGAGTTCGGTATCCGCTTCCAGGAGCGCAATCGCATCGACGAGGGCCCTGTCGTGAAGCCCGTGACCGCGCCGCGCATCTCGCCGGCCGCGCAGGACCACGCTGACGCGATCGCTGCGGACAAGAAGGAATCAGCCAAGGTCGTCCCTCCGAAGGACACCACGCCCAAGTCGGACGCCAAGAAGGGCGTCGACAGCCAGCACAAGCCCGGGTTCCTCGAGCAGGCCGGCAAGGACGTCGGAACCGCCGCTGACCACGCCGTCGAGGGTGTTGCGAACGTCGCCAAGCCGGCGGTGCGCGAGACGGTGAAGGCGATCGACCATGCCACCTCGGTCGTAGCGAAGAACAACAAGGAGAACGAGGCGGCCGGCAAGAAGGTGACCGACGCGCTCGTCGAGCCCAAGGGCGCCGTGCAGGTGAAGAACGCCTGGGACGAGGTCGGGAGCGACGACAACGACACCGGTGGTGCCACGGAACTCGGCACTGCGGTGGGAGCATCCGTCGACTACGCTGCCGGAAGGATCGGAGCGACCGTCGGGGCGGCCGGTGAGTACGTCGGCACGACCTTCGTCAATGGCGTCGAGAATGCCGTCGAAGCTGGCAAGGTCGTCGCCGCTCCTGTGGTCGGCCTCGCCAAGGGCGTCGTCGACGGGGTCGTCGACGGTGCGGCCGCAGCCGGCAAGGACATCGCCGAGGGCATCGAGGAGAACAAGCAGAACTTCGAGAAGCTCGAGCAGGGCCGCAAGGATTCGCTGCACGACCTCGGTGAAGCCACCGACGAGCGGTTCGCCGACCTGAACAAGCGCAACGACGAGCGATGGAACGCCATCAACTCGGACGACTACGCGGGTCCCGGCACACGCACCGGCGCGTCAATCGGCGCGGCGCTCGATACCGCGGGCGAGTACACCGTGGCTGGAGTGCAGACCGGCGTCGACTACCTGAGCCGCAACGCCGCATACGTGGCCGATGCGGTCGGTACGACCGCCAACGCGATCGGCAACGGCTTCTCGACGGGTGCTGAAGCGGTCGGGAGCTTCTTCGGCGGCATCTTCGGAGGCGGCAACGATGCCAAGGACGCAGCCAAGCACGTCGGCGGCGGCGATCATGGCAAGTCGAGCGACGACCAGGAGTCAGACCCAGCGGCTGACACCTCGCGCGGCACGTCGGGCTCCGGAAGCTCCACCATGGATGACTACAAGTACCAGCAGGACATGGCCAAGCGCCAGGCCGCCGAGCAGGCCGATGCTGGGCACGTGAGCCCGAACCAGCAGGACCACCTCGACCAGGAGCACGCCGACCAGGCGGGCGCCGACGCAGGCGAGACCCACACGAGCGCCGATCAGGCGGAGCGACAGGCCGAGGCTGCGAAGCCCACGCCGATCGACTACTCCACCACGGCCAACCGGGACGTCGTCGCGAAGGCCGCGACCGAAGCCCACCTCGTCGCTCCGGGCACGACGTTCAACGCGAACGGCGACGCGGTGCACACGGTGGCGAATGGTGACGGCTACTGGAACATCGTGGGCCAGTACTCGGCCGGTGGCGAGGTCGACACCCAGCTCTGGCTCGACACGCAGGCGGCCAATGGCAACGTCTCGCTCGATCCCGGCGACCAGATCGTGATTCCGGGCCGCAACGTGAACGACCTCGTCGGCCTGCTCGATCTCCCGACCGAGACCAAGTAACGACAAGTCGTTTGGTCAACCGGGCACTGGGGGCACTAACCCCTCGTGCACGCAGACTCCGCAGATGATCCACCCGTCGACGAAGCCGTCACCCCTGGTGACGACTTCGTCGCGTCGGGTGAGGGCGGTGGAATCGAGCACTCCTCCGGCTCAGATGTCGACGACGCCGAACGCTTCGAACGCAAGCGGCGCGACGAGGCAGAGCGCATGGACCTCATGCGCTCGGAGCTCGATCAGGAGGACGAGGCCCTCGGACGCCAGCGACTCGAGAACGTTCGTGTTCACGTACAGATCCCGTTGACGATCCGCATGTCGGGACGTGACGCCCCGGGCC
>JAOPYW010000205.1 GCA_025964405.1 Thermoleophilia bacterium
GCGCGCCGAGCATCCGCGCCTGACGGCGCTCGTCAACAACGCCGGCGCGGGCACTGCCGTCGACGTGCTCGATCCGGCAGCCGGGAGCGACACCGAACGGGTGCTCAACCTCAACCTGTTGGCGCCCGTGCTGCTCGTGCACGAGCTCGTCGACCTGCTGGCCGCGAGCCGCGGCGCGATCGTCAACGTCTCGAGCGTCGCCGGGCTCATCGGCACGCCGCGCTCACCCGTCTACAGCGCCAGCAAGTGGGGACTCACCGGCTTCAGCGAAGCGCTGCGGGCGCGCTGCGCCCCACTCGGCGTACGTGTCACCAACGTGCAGCCCGGTCCCGTGCCGACCGAGGGTTGGCCGCACGACCGGCTCCGCACCTCCGCGTGGCGACGACTGCTCACGGCCGATGTCGGCGACGTCGCGGCGGCCATCGAGCGCGCGGCCTGCGGTTCGGGAACCGGTCGGGCCGGTGTCGTGCTCCCGCGAACGTACGCCGTCATCCCGTTCCTGCGGGGCGTCGCGCCGGCACTGCTGCGCGCGGTAGTTCGGCACGTGGGGCGTCGCATCACGCTGGCCGAATCGCAAGGTACGCCGGCGTGGCGAGCGGGCAGGGACGCACGATGACCTCTCCCCTCCGGCGCATGTACCAGCGCCGCACGCACTGGACGCTCGTCACGCGTCACGTCGACCTGCGCGGACGCGGGCTCGACCTCGGCCTCCGCATCCTGCTCGTGGCCGACATCCACGCGCGCGACGAGTGGTTCCCGCGGGACAGCGTGGCAACCCTGGTCGACCGGATGAACGCCGTCAGCGGCGTCGACCTGATCGCGATGGTCGGAGACTTCACCGGAAACGACCCCAGCCCGCTCGAATGGTCGGTACCGGAGTACGCCCGCCTCAGCGCCCCGGCCGTGGCCACCCTGGGCAACCACGACCACTGGGCCGACCCGAAGCACGCGACCGACGCACTGGAATCGGCAGGCATTCCCGTGCTCACGAATCGCGCGCTGGCACTGCGCGACCTCGTGCCGGGCTATGACCGTGACCACTGGGTGGCCGGCATCGACTCGTGCTGGCCGGGCAAGCGCGGGCGTAACGCCCATCGTGGCAACGACGTCGACGCCGCCCTGGGTGACGTGCCACGCGGTTCGGAGGCCGTCGTGCTCGGACACGAACCGCACCTCGCGACCCTGCACGAGCACGCACTCCACCTCGCGGGACACACGCATTGCGGCCAGGTACGCAGCCCGATCCTCGGCGACTGGACGTCGCGTCTGCACATGCCGAAGTTCTCCGAGCCCTACCCGTGCCGACTCTACGAACTGGCGGTCGAGGGGGGCGGGCCCGTGCCCGAGCACCACCGCACCGCGGGTGATCGGCGCTGGGTCTACACCACGGCCGGGGTCGGCTACTCGACGGTCGACTTCCGCCTGTTCTGCCCGCCGGAGATCGTGGTCATCGACACCTGACGCGGTGGTCCGAGCGGCGCATGGGAGCTTCGTCGCGGGATACGATTGCGCCGATGAGCGACGCCCCGACGATGTTCGAACGCCCTGCCCCGACCGAACCGGTGGTCGTGCGCCCGCACACCCGAGGCCGAGCGGTGCTCGAGGTCGTGGCGTTCTCCCTCGCGACGACTGCGGCTTCCGCGGCCCTCGCGCTGGTCGCGGCACTGGTCGCCGACGTGCGCTGGTCGATCGCCTTCGTCGTGCTGCGCTGGCTCATCGTGGCCGCGCTCGTGGCGACGCCGCTCATCCACCAGGCCGCACGTCGGTTCGGCGCGACATGGACCATGGCGTACGCACTGCGCACTCCCGCCACCGCCGTGCTGCTCACGTGCGAATCGATCGCCTTCGACATCCTCAGCGCGCGACTCGGCTGACTCAGCTCCGGAATCGTCGCTCGAACCCGAGCACGAACGCGAGCTCCTCGGCTGACATGTCGAATGCTCGCGCGAGTGCCGCGTCGATGCGATCGAGCACCGGCCGCGTGGCGCCCTGACGGAAATAGGTGTTGCGGATCGTGCCGATCGATCGGTAGGTGCACGAGCGCACCTCCGCACATGCCCGCAGCGCCGTCATGAGTTCGCCGCCGAGGTGCGCGAGCTCGTCGTGCTGGTCGGCCGTGAGCACGGGCAGGGGGAACCGTTCGAGTTCGCGGCGATTGACGTTGCGGTTGTCGGTGAAGGCGGAGAAGTACCACCAGAAGAGCGAGCTCGAGAACGTCGCGAGCACCACGCGTGGGTCGACGCCGGCCACGACGTCGACCGACTTGCACTCCGTGGGTGCTCGTTCGCTGCCGTCCTCGTTCCACACCGGCGGCACGAAGTCGGCGAACAGGAGGAAGTACGACCAGCGCCGCTTGTAGTGGATGCGTCGGCGCAGGTCGACGTCGCGCCCCGGAGCTGCGAACAGGCGACTCATCGGCGGGTGCGTGGCGAGGCGCTCCAGCAGGCCGACCTCGACGGGCTCTCCCACCTTCGCGATGGAGCCGGGCACGAGCTCGACCTCGGGCAGCGCGATGAACCTGACCCGCTCCAGGAGTCCCGGTCGTTCGGCGCGGGTCCACCGGTGGTACCGGGTGGTGTACCACCGTGGGGCATGTTCGGGCGTCGTCGCGACCGCACCCTCGAGGATGGTCAGCCGCTGCACGACCCCGGGGAACAGCGTCGCCGGAATCGTGTCGAAGTGGCTCGCGAAGACCGACTGACACCGCCGGCTCCACTGCGCGCGCAGCTCCTCCCACTGCCCCGAACACGCGGCGGCGACGGGCAACACGAAGGCGCAGCGCGCTCCCGGAGCGGCCGCGAGGAGCGCTCGCTCGACGATCCAGGCCGCGCGGTTGCCCGCACCGTTGCTGCGAAGGTCGACGGGGCACGCGGCGGGAGTCGCACGCACGTAGGGCGGATTGCCCACCAGCACGTCGGGGGCCCGCAGGTCGGTCGGGGGCGGGTCGAGCGCGTCGTGGCAGCGGATGTCGGCGGCCGTCGACCTGGTCACCAGCTCGAGGCTCGCCCGGCACGCCGCGAGGGCGTCGGCATCGAGGTCGAATCCGGTCAGCTGCGCGGCGTCGACGCGTGGAAGCTCGAGCTGCGCGGCGCCCGCCGCACGCGCGGCGTCATCGAGCAGGCGTTCGAGCTGCACGAGTTCTCGCCACGCGGCGACCAGGAACGCACCTGCGCCGCAGGTCGGGTCACGCACCACGAGCGTGGCCAGGCGCGCACGCATCGCGCCACGCGCATCGGCGCCGGTCGCCCCGATGCGCACCACGCGATGCAGGTCACGCCCCCGCGCCAGTGCGGCTTCGAGTTCGGTGTCGGTGGCGCCGCCCGCCGTGAGCACCTGCGCCGAGATCGCGCGGCGCGTCAACCATGCGGCGACGTCGTCGGCGGTGAAGAACGCCCCGTCGGCGCGGCGCGCGCCCTGCCCCGAACGCGCCTCACCCAGCTCGGCGAGCGCGCGCAGGGCCTCCTGCTCGGTGACACGCGCGGTGCGTGCGTCGGCCAGCGTCGCGGCGATGCGGTCGAAGGTGGCGGACATCGCCCGCGATGCTAGCTGCGGCGCCGGATCGAGCCGACGTCGTTCACGGGCGCAGCTCCGCATGCAGTGCCGCGTCGATCGTGCGGTGCTCGAATTCGAAGCCGATCGCCTCGAGCCGCGACGGAACCACCTTCTGGCTGGTCAGCAGCATCTCGTCGACGAGCTGCCCGCCGAACAGCAGCTTGACCGCCGGCACGGGCACCGGGAGCACCGCCGGGCGGTGCAGCACCCGGCCGAGGGCCTTGGCGATCTCACGATTGCGTGCGGGCGTGGGTCCCACGGCGTTGATGATTCCGCTCGCCGCGGGGTTGTCGACCACGAACAGCCAGATGCGCACGAGGTCGTGCAGGCCGATCCACGGCGCCCACTGCTGGCCGTCGCCGACCGGGCCGTTGAGCCCGAGCTTGGCGGGCAGGAGCTGTGACTTGAGCGCGCCTCCCCTGGGCGAGTAGACGGCGGCCATGCGCAGGGTGGCGACCCGTACGCCCTCGATGCGGGCGGGTTCGGCGGCGGCCTCCCATGCACTGACCACGTCGGCGAGGAACCCGTCGCCGGCCGTCGACTGCTCGGTCATGAGTTCATTGCCGCGCGACCCGTAGTACCCCGTGGCACTGGCGCAGAGGAACGCGGCCGGGCGCTGCGCCGGCTCGAGCGCGGCAATCGTGCGGGCCAGCAGTGACGTGCCGTCGACGCGACTCGCGAGGATCGCTGCACGCTTCTCGTCGTTCCACCGGCCGAGCAGGGGCTCACCCCCGAGGTGGATGATCGCGTCGAAACCGTGGGCGACGAGCGCTTCGACGTCGACGTGGCCGTCGGAGGGCGCCCAACCGACATCGAGGCCCGCGCTGGAGCCGCCACGCACGAGCGCACCGACCTCATCGCCACGGGCTCGCAGCGCATCGGCGATCGCGCTCCCGATCATGCCGTTGGCCCCGCTGATCAACACGCGCATCGCTCTGCTCCCGTTCCCCATCACACCGTGACCGGGTCATGCCCGACGGGGCACCGGGACCAACCCTGCGTCGATCAGGTCGAGGCGTTCGGATTGCGATCGCCGGTCAGCGCTCCCGTTTCGAGCCAGACGTGCGGGTCGCGACGGTTGGCGTCGGCGAGGCCGCCCTCGTAGAGCGAGAGGTGCAGGTGCGGGCCGGTCGAGTTGCCGGTCGATCCGACCTTGCCGATCACGTCGTTCTGCTTGACCTCCGTACCGACGGCCGCGCCCGGCTCGACGAGGTGCGCGTAGCGCGTGAAGAGGTTGCCCGGATGCTCGATGACGACCGTGTTGCCCCAGTCGCCGCTGAACTTCGACTCGATGACCTTGCCACTGAGCGCGGCGTGGATCTCGGTACCCGACGGCTGTGCCAGGTCGAGGCCGCTGTGCGGACGGGCGCGGTCGGCCGTCGCGAGGAACTCGTCGGTGACCTTGCTCCCCGACACGGGGTAGATCGGCTTCTCGGCGGGCGCGGCCGGTGCCGGTGCGGCCACGGGCGCCGCAGGAGCGGCGGCCGGCGTCGCCGGCACTGCGTCGGGTGCGGCTCCGGCGGTC
>JAOPYW010000242.1 GCA_025964405.1 Thermoleophilia bacterium
TCGGGCAGCGCCCGCCCGACCGCACGCATCCGTTCGGCCACGGGCGGGCCGAACACCTCGCGGCCCTGTTCGAGGCGCTGCTGCTGCTCGCCGCGACGGTGTACATCGCCTACGGCGCCATCCACCGACTGGCCACCGGGGCAGACGACATCGACGTCAACGCCTGGACGATCGGCACGATCGGGCTCGTGATCGCCATCGACATCTGGCGCACGACGTCGTCGCACGTGGCGGCGCGGGAGTACGACAGTCCGGCGCTCGCCTCCAACGCCCTCCACTTCGCGAGTGACCTCGCAGGTTCGGTCGCCGTGCTCATCGGCCTCGTGCTCGTGATGACGGGCTTCCCCGCCGGCGACTCGCTCGCGGCGCTCATCGTCGCGGCGATCGTCGCGACGAGCGCCGGTCGACTCCTGTGGGACAACGCACAGGTGCTCATGGACGTCGCACCGGAGGGCGCGGAGCGGGCTGCGACCCGGGCCGTGACGAACCTCGACCTGCCGCTGACGCTGCGGCGCCTGCGCATCCGTCGCAGCGCGGGGCAGTACCTCGCCGACATCGTGATCGCCGTCGATGCGATCTCCCACGTGTCGCAGGGTCACGCGATCGCAGACTCCGTCGAGGAAGCCGTGCAGGCGGCGCTGCCCGGGGCTGACGTCGTGGTGCACGTCGAGCCGCTCGACAGCACCGGTTCGATCCGCGACCGGGTGACGGCCGCCGCGCTCGCACACCCGGGCATCCACGAGGTGCACGACGTGCGCGTGTTGCTGACCGACGGCGTGCCCGAAGCATCGCTGCACATCAAGGTGCGCCCCGACATGCGGCTCGACCACGCCCACGAGCTGGCCGAGCGCGTGGAACGCGACATTCGCGACAAGGTGACGGGCATCAGTCACGTCGACGTGCACATCGAGCCCGTCGACGCCGAGGCGGTCGAGGCCGGCGCCGTGGTCGACGACCAGCTCCTGCTCATCATCGCCGCCGCGTCGATCGAGCTCACTGGACACCCGTATGTCGAGGCGCGCCTGCGCGACGCTCCGCGCGGCCTCACCGCCTACGTGACGATCGTCGCCCGTGCCGACCAGTCGCTGCACGACGCACACGAGCTGGCGACGGACGTCGAGGAGCTCATCCAGCGACGTGCGCCGTCGATCATCGACGTCGTCGTGCATACGGAGCCGGTCTACGAATCGTGAGCACCACTGCGCGGTAACCTGCCGGCATGACGACGATCAGGAACACGACCGATGCCCCGCCCCTCGCGCGACGGGAACGCCCGGCGGCGCACGCCGAGCGCCCTGACGGGCTGCTCGTGCTGCTCCACGGCCGCGGCGCCAACATGGACGACCTCTTCCCGATCCTCGACCTCGTCGACCCGGGCCGACGGCTGCACGCGGTGACGTTCCAGGCCCCGTTCCAGCCCCAGGGACCGATGGGCTGGTTCTGGTACACGGTGAAGGTCGTCGGCGCCCCGGAACGGGACGAGTTCCACGCGTCGATGCGCATGCTCCACCGCGACATCGACCAGCTCCTCATCGACCTCGAACTGACCCACGACCAGCTCGTCGTCGGAGGGTTCTCGCAGGGCGCCGTCATGGCGATCGGCACCGCGTTCGCCCCCGGACGTCCGCGACCCGCGGCGGTGCTCCCGTGGAGCGGGTTCGTTCCCACCGTCGAGCACTGGAACCTCGACCGTGACGCCGCCGCAGGCGTGCCCGTGCTCCTCACCCACGGAGCGCTGGATCCGGTCATCGACGTCGAGTTCGGCCACAACGCGAAAGCCCTCCTCGAGCAGGCAGGCGCAGACGTGACCTACCGCGAACCGGCGATCGGTCACGAAGTCGATCTGGAGACAGTGCTCGCCGCGCGCGAACTGGTGCTCGAACGCGTACCGACTCGTCATCAGGGCTGACTGGAATCCCACCCCGATCCGACGCGCAACTGACAGTGCGTGCGGAGCGGAGCCGTGCGTACGGCGTCGGATCGTCAAGTTGTAAAGCCGAACGGTCGATGTCTGGGAGATGCGGCACGGCAGTCACCAGACTCCACACGTGCGCACGCCCCCTGCGCGTGCGTCACGCGTATGTGCGCTCGCTGCCGCGTTCGCGCTCACGTGTGCGATGGCCGTCGCCCTGTTCGCACCGGACGCCGACGCCGCCAAGTTCAGCGCCGCGCAGAGCTCCGACCTCGTGCTGGGTGCGACCTCGTTCACCACGACCGCCTCGAGCACCGCCACCCCCCTGCTCAACGGCCTCTACTATCCCAACGGGGTGTCAGTCGACGCCGGCGGCAGCGTCTACGTCGTCGACACGACGAACCAGCGCGTGCTGCGTTGGGGCGCCGCGCCGTCGTCCAACGGCGAGGCGTTCAGCAACGTCCTCATGAAGGACCCGACCGTCCTGCCGGGACCGATGCAGTCGTGGTGGGGCTCGACCGAGGGTCCGACCGACGGCCAGCAGGTCACCGTCTCCGGCGACGGTGCGACGTCAGCGATCGCCATCGCGGACCGTGGCCACAACCGGGTCATCCTGTCGAAGGGCGAGACCACGACGAACCAGGGGGCGTCAACGCTTGGCACCAGCCGGCTCGTGCTCGGCCAGCCCAACTTCAGCAACACCGGCACCAACATCGGGGCGACCGGCCTCAACAATCCGGGCGACGTCTGGACCGACGGCACCAAGGTCGCCGTCGCCGATCAGGACAACCACCGGATCCTCCTCTGGGATTCGTGGCCGACCATGGGACAAGCTGCCGACCACGTGTTGGGTCAGACCGGCTACGGCGCCGGCAACGTGTGCCCCAACCGCTCGATCCTCTCGGGCACGACGTGCAACAGCTACACCTCCGCTCCTGCGAACGCCGCGATCGCGGCCGACACGATCCGCCGCCCCAAGGGCGTGACGTTCGACGGCACGCGGCTGTTCGTCGCCGACACCGGCAACAACCGCGTGCTGGTCTGGAACACCTGGCCGACGACCAACGGGCAGGCCGCGAACTACGCGATCGGCCAGCCCGACCTCACCACCTTCGTCACGAGCCGGGGCTGCAACGCCACCGACCTCTCCGGGCCGATCGGCGTGGCCGTCACGACGACCCCGGTCGAGCGGCTCGCGATCACGGTACAGAACCAGAACCGCGTGGTGACCATCGACAACTGGTCGGGCACCGCAGCCAACCAGCACGCCTTCACCTCGGTCATCGGTCAGACGAGCCTGGTGTCGGGCTGCTCCGGTAACCGAGGAGCCACGGCGGTGGGCGGGAGCGCCGCCGACAACTCGTTGCGCGACCCGAACGACGCGGCCTTCGACTCCGCCGGTCGCCTGTGGGTTGCCGACACCAACAACAACCGGGTGCTGCGGTTCCCGTCGATGGCGGCAGGCAGCTCGGCTGACCTGGTGCTGGGCCAGTCGGGCGCCAACGCCCTGAGGTCATCAGTGCCGAACGGCGACGTCAGTGGCAACACGTTCTTCCACTCCTACAGCTACGTCGAGGAGAACGGCCGCGTCGCGGTCGCGCCCAACGGCGCGCTCGCCCTTGCGGATCCCAACGACGATTCCATCCGCATCTGGAACAGCGCGCCGACGGCGACCAACCAGGCCTACGACGTGCGGTGGGGGCAACGCAATCGATACGACTCCGGTTACCAGACCTCCAATTCCCAACGCGGCTCTGCGACGACCGGTGACGCGACGGGCGTGTGGACGGACGGCACTCGCATGCTCGTCGCAGACACGAACTCGAACCGGGTGCTGGTCTACACGAGCATGCCGGCGTCGGACTCGGCGCCGGCCAACTACGTGCTCGGCCACGCTACGTTCACGTCGACTGGATCAGGATCGGGTCTCAACCAGATGATCGCGCCCGGCGGCGTGACCAGCGACGGCACGAGCATCTACGTCGCCGACACTGGAAACGATCGCGTGCTCGTCTTCCGCAACTTCTGGGCGACGCCTGCCAACGGCAAGACAGCCGACTTCCAGCTCGGCACGGCAGGCGGCGGCACGAGCGCGACCCTCCTGAGCGCTCCGGCGGGCGTCGACGTCAGCCAGAACCGCCTCGTCGTGGCTGACACCGGAAACCACCGCATCGCCGTCTATGCTGACGCGACCGGTGCCACGGGCGCCTCGACCATCTCCGCCGTGATCGGACAGGCCTCCTACACCGCCAACGGATCCGGTGGCATCGCGACCGACGTGACACAGGTGTCTGTGGCGGGCAACGCGGCCTTCTGGTCGACGCGCCACCAAGCGCTCGTCCTCGACCCGGTACCGACGTCCGGATTCGTCACCACCGGCACGACCCTGATCGGCACGGGCCAGGCGCTCACGCCGTCGAGCTCCAGCACCTACAGCGTGGCCGGCGTGTCCGCACGGAGCGGCACGACATGGGTCGACGATGCAGGACATGCCCGGCTGCTGCGGTTCACCGACACGTCCAACCCCGTGATCGGCGGCCCTCCGGTCGCCACCGTGAGATGCGACGGGACCGTCGACATCAGCTGGTCGTTCGATGAATCCACCACTACCGAGGTCTACTGGGACACCGTCACCCGTGGCGGATTCG
>JAOPYW010000299.1 GCA_025964405.1 Thermoleophilia bacterium
CAGTGCACCTGGATGCCGTCGTTGTGGGTCTGGCCGTCGGGCTGGTAGTCAGCGGTCGTGTAGTGGAGGTCGTGGATCCACGATGCCTCGACCCGGATGTTCTCGCCCTTGGCCGAGATGCCATCGACCGTGCGGGTGATCTCCACGCGGCGCAGCGTGAAGTTGCTACCGGTGACGCCGTTGACGGTGTTGGTCATGTAGGTGGGGGAGATCGTGACGTCCTCGACCAGCAGGTTGCGCAGCGTCGCATCCGACTGGGAGAGGAGCGCGCCAGAACCGGCGTCGCCGCGGATGATCGACTTGCGGATCGTGACGTTGCTCGCCTTCACGATGACGTCGCCGTGGATGTCGAGGTTCGTGTAGACGCCCGGAGCCGTGATGGTCAGGTCGCCGTTGCGCACGGTGAGCGCGATACCGCTCGGCACACCGGTGTTGGCGGCTCCCGGCTTGCCACCGGTGGGGGCCGGTGCAGGGGCGGGGGCCGGTGCAGGGGCTGCCGCCACGGTGAACGTGCGGGACGCCGGTGACGCATCGACGTTGCCGGCAGCATCGATCGCTCGCACTTCGAAGGTGTGCGACTTCACGGTGAGGCCTGAGTACGCCTTCGGTGAGGTGCACGTGCCCCAGCTCCCGGCGTCGATGCGGCACTGCGCGGATCCGGGCTCGTTGGAGGTGAATCCGAAGCTCGCGGTCGTCGAGGTGGAGGAGGAACCTGCCGCGGGGCCACTCGAGATGGTGGTCTCCGGTGCCGTCGTGTCCTTGGTCACGATGACGAGTTCGGGAGCCACGCCGCTCTCACGTGACGTGAACCGAGATCCGTCGTCCGACGCGGTCTTGAGCGAGAACGCCACGACCTGGCCTGACGCGGCAGCGGTCGCGGGGAGCGCGTAACTCGTCCACCCCGTGTCGACCGTCGCGATGTCCGAGAGGAGCGTTCCGGAGGTCGGCCGCGTGTTCCAGGTCACCGACGATTCCGTCCAGCTCGTCGAATCGACGTCGTACACGCCAGGACCGTCGATGCTCCCGCTGGTGTAGTTGAGCCGAAGCTGCACCGAGCTGATGGTGCCGCTGATCGCAGGCACGCTGAACTTCAGGTACCCGACCCGATCGACGCCGTCGCCGTTGTCCATGCTGACGTACGCTTCCGCGCCGTTGGTCGAGGTCGGGGCGATCTGGTCGGCGAAGGTGTCGGCGCTCGCCTTCACGGTGTAGGTGGCTGCCGCGGCGGCGCCGGGCCAGGCGGCGACACAGGCCAGGGAGAGCAGCACGAGCAGGGGGCGGCGAGCGAGCATGTGGTTCGAACCGATCTTCGGGGGCATCGGGTTCGAAGGTAGCCAGGCTGTCTCAGGGAGATCCACGGCTTTGCGAGCCGGCCTCACGACCGGGGTGCCACATCATCGGATCGTTGTATCGGCCGGCCTTCGACCGATCTTGAGTGGATATTTGTGAATCGGACAGCGTGCTCTACACAACCTCGCATGGCGCCGTGGATTGCAATCCATCCAGCATGCGCGGGGAGCCTCAAGCGACGATCGGCGTCGCCCGAGGTGAACCCGACAGCACGATGCGTGCACCCATTGGAGCAGTACCCAGGCGAGCCACGGAACGGCTATTCGTTCCCGCTCGCCTGCCGTAATTCCCGGGGTGTTCGCGGTAGGGGAGTAGATGTCAGACTCAGCAGCATCAGGTGGCGCACAACTCGGCGGTAGCGGGCTGCTCGGGCGCGTGCTCAAGCAGACCGACCTGATCGTCGCACTCGGCATCGTGATGGTCGTCGTCATGATGATCGTGCCCGTGCCGCACGCGCTGCTCGACGTGCTCATCACGCTCAACATCGCGACCGGCCTCGTGATCGTGCTGATCTCGGTCTACTCGAAGCGGGCGCTCGACTTCTCCGCCTTCCCGACGCTCCTGCTGATCACCACGCTGTTCCGCCTCGCGATCAACATCTCCGTCACGCGCCTCATCCTGGGCGAGGGCGACGCGGGGCAGGTCGTCAAGTCGTTCGGCAACTTCGTCATCGGCGGCTCGATCGTCGTCGGCCTCGTCGTCTTCTTCATCCTCATGGTCGTGCAGTTCGTGGTCATCACGAACGGCGCCGGTCGCGTGGCCGAAGTCGCCGCGCGCTTCACCCTCGACGCCATGCCGGGCACGCAGATGGCGATCGACGCCGACCTCAACGCCGGTCAGCTCACCGATGTGGTCGCGCGCATCCGGCGCAAGGAGTTCCAGCAGGTAGCCGACTTCTACGGCTCCATGGACGGTGCCGCGAAGTTCGTGAAGGGCGACGCGATCGCGGCCGTCATCATCACGCTCATCAACCTCTTCGGCGGGTTCATCGTCGGCATGATGCAGCAGGGCATGGGTTTCGCCGAGGCTGCCGACACGTTCTCGCGCCTGTCGATCGGTGACGCACTCGCCGCAGCCATCCCGGCGCTGCTCATCTCGACCGCCACGGGCATCATCGTCACCCGCGCAGCCGGCGACGGCAACCTCGGTGGCGACCTCGCCGTGCAGTTCACGCGCTACCCGAAGGCCCTCATCATCGTCGGTAGCGTGCTCGGCGTGCTCGGCCTCATGCCCGGGCTGCCGAAGCTGCCGTTCTTCGGCGTCGCGCTCACGCTCATCGTGGTCGGCGTCATGCTCCGCCGCCAGGCCGAGGCCGCCGAGGTCGCCGCGCAGGTCGCCGCACTCGAGCCGCCGGTGGAGGAGAACACCTCCACGATCGAGAACGTGAAGGGCCTCCTGCCGCTCGACGTGCTCGAACTCGAGATCGGCTACGGCCTGATCTCGCTGGTCGACGACGAACAGGGTGGCGACCTGCTCAAGCGCGTCTCCATGATCCGTCGGCAGATCGCGCTCGACCTCGGCATGGTGCTGCAGCCGATCCGCATCCGCGACAACGTGCAGCTCGCCTCGCACGAGTACGCCTTCAAGATCAAGGGTGCGCAGGTCGTGCTCGGTGAACTCATGCCGGGCTGCTGGCTCGCGATGAACCCGGGCGACGCCGAGCCGGGCCTCGAGGGCACCGCCACCGTCGAGCCGGCGTTCGGGCTGCCCGCCATGTGGATCCCCAGCGCCGTCAAGGAGCGCGCCGAGGCGATGGGCTACACCGTCGTCGATCCCGCGTCGATCATCGTCACGCACCTCACCGAGACGATTCGCCAGCAGGCCAGCGAGCTGCTCACCCGCCAGGACGTGCGCGGCCTGCTCGACGCCCTCAAGGAGCGCTACCCGGCCGCCGTCGACGAGCTCGTGCCCGACGTGCTCGCGCTCGGCGAGCTCCACCGCGTGCTCCAGTCGCTGCTCATCGAA
>JAOPYW010000314.1 GCA_025964405.1 Thermoleophilia bacterium
TGCTTCGACGCTCGCGAGGGTACTGGATCGCAGCGGTACTGCTGCCTGCACAAGCGCTGATCTGCAGCGGCATCGTTGCGATCATGGCGTTCCAGATCGCGGAAGGGTCGACGGCCGCCGTCGGACCAGCCATCGGGATCGGCGCGGCGACGCTTGCGCTCTGCGTGGCGGCTTGGGTCGTTTGCCGAGGGCTTGCGGCCGAGTAGCCCCCGGAGCGCGCGAGGCCGCGGTCCCGTGAACGCCGCAGCACGACATGGCCACATCAGGCGATGCGCCCATCACCCGGCCTAGGTCACCGGCGCATCGTGCCGGTCTCGACGAAGCGCTGGTGCCACGAGAGCGCCTCGCCGAGCAGGTGGGGCGTCTGCAGCCCATAGGCGCCGCCGTGCGTGGCGCGGTCGACGTAGTCGTGCAGCTCGGCCCGGAAATCGGGATGCGCGCAGTTGTCGATCACCAGTCGCGCGCGTCGTCGTGGCGGCAGCCCGCGCAGGTCGGCGATGCCCTGCTCGGTGATGATCACGTGCACGTCGTGCTCGGTGTGGTCGACGTGCGAGACCATCGGCACGATCGTCGAGATGGTGCCGCCCTTGGCGGTGGAGGCCGACACGAAGCACGACAGGAAGGCGTTGCGCGCGAAGTCGCCCGACCCGCCGATGCCGTTCATCATGCGGCTGCCCATCAGGTGCGTCGAGTTGACGTTGCCGTAGATGTCGGCCTCGATCATGCCGTTGGTGGCGAGCACCCCGAGCCGTCGCACGATCTCCGGGTGGTTGCTGATCGCCTGCGGGCGCAGCACGATGCGCCCGCGATAGTGACCCACCTCGTCGTTGAAGCGGGCAGCGGCCTCCGGCCCGAGCGTCATCGCGCTCGCCGACGCGACATCGAGCACGCCCGCGTCGAGCAGCTCGAGCATGCTCTCCTGGATGACCTCCGTGTAGGCGGTCAGCCCACGCCACCCACCGTCGAGCATGCCGCGCAGCACGGCGTTCGTGACGTTGCCGACGCCCGACTGCAGGGGGAGCAGTGCGGCGGGCAGTCGCCCGATGCGCACCTCGTGCCGGTACAGCTCGAGCAGATGGCCGGCGATCTGCTCTGACGCCGCGTCGGGCGCGTGCGGCGCGGGGTTCGCATCGGGTGCGTGGGTCTCGACCACCGCGATGACCTTGTCGAGGGGGCACGGCATCGAGCCCTCGCCGATGCGGTCGCCCGCGTGCGTGATCAGCAGCGGGCGGCGATGCGGCGGCAACGTCGAGTGCAGGTAGAGGTCGTGCAGCCCGTGCCACTCCTCGCTCTGCCAGTGATTGACCTCGAGCATGAGCGCGTCGGCGTTCTCGATCCACGACACGTTGTTGCCGACCGACGACGACATCACGAGGCGACCATCTTCGGTGATGGAGCTGACCTCGATCACCGCGACGTCGAGCGTGCCGAAGAACCCCTCCCGCACCATCTGCGCGACGTGCGACAGGTGCACGTCGACGTACTCCATCGAGCCGTCGTTGATATGCGCGCGCGTCACCGGGTCGCTCTGGTACGGCATGCGCAGGTCGATACCGTCGACCTCGGCCAGCGCGCCGTCGAGCTCGTGGGCCGTCGATGCGCCGGTCCAGACCCCGACCCGGAAGGGCGTGCCAGCCGCGTGGGCCGCGCGGATGCGGCGGGCGAGCGCGCTCGGCACTGCCTTGGCGTGGCCGGCGCCCGTGAAGCCGCTCATGCCGACGTTGGCGCCTGCGGGGATGAGTGCGGCCGCGGCGTCCGCGTCCATGATGCGGCTGCGGAGGCCTGCGTGGCGAATGCGCGAGCTGGAGGACACCTGGTGACACGTCCTCTCCCCGCGAACGTGCAGGGTCGTTGTTCGGGCTCGAGCGCGCACTCTAGCGTCCGCATGGCCCGTGCACTGACTCAGCGCCCGAACCACCGACCCCTTCATTGCCAGTGAAGGGGTCGGCGTCAAAGCTCCCGGATCAAAACGCGCAGCTCCGTCTCATTCAGGCTCTCGAAAGATAGCGACGGCGCCATCTGCGCCAACCCCAGGCTGCGGTCGAGGATCGCGGCGTCGCCCTTGTCGTGCAGCTCGTATGTGAATGCGCGGGCCAGCGCCGGGCGCAGCCCCAGGCGTCGCTCGAACAGGCTCTGGATGAGCTGCTGGCTCGAGAACGCATGGCGAGCGAGCGTGTAGTCGTCACCGTCGCGCAGGATCTCGGCTACCCACCACAGGCGCGCGAACGTGTTGCGGCTGACTCCGTTGAGCGTGGCCGTACCGAGGAAGTGCTTCGGCATTTCCCGGGTGGCGCGCAGTACCCGATCGATCTCCTCGGTCGTCGTCGGCGTGCCACTCGACCAGCGCCGCCAAACGATGTCGGCATGGGCGACTGACAGGCTGTGCCACAGGCGTGCATCGAGCGCTTCGCGCCGTGAGAGGCTGGCCAGTGCGGCGTGGACCGGCTCCACCAGGGCAGCGTCAAGCTGATCCTTCGGAATCGTTGCGGGAATCGACGCCAATGCATGCACGAGCACCGCATCATCGACGCCGGTCGGCAGATCCTCCGTCTCGGGAGGGGTGCCGCTCAGCGCCGTTACCAAGTCGCGGATGGAGCCGATCGGCTCCAGGAAGCGTTGGAGTGCAGTCATCGGATACCTCTATTCGTAGAGCTTCATGAGCAGCGAGATGGCGCCCACCGT
>JAOPYW010000316.1 GCA_025964405.1 Thermoleophilia bacterium
GAGATCGAGTGCGAGTGGAACGGCGACCAGTTCCTGCTCGTCGACACCGGTGGCGTCGACGAGGGTGACCGCGGCCACATGGCGCGCTCGATCGTCGACCAGGTCGACATCGCCATCGCCGAGTGCGACCTGGTGCTGCTCGTGGTCGACGGCCGCGAGGGTGTCAGCGCCGCCGACCTCGAACTCGCCGACCTGCTGCGCAACCGCCGGGCCCGCGTGCGGGTGGTCGCCAACAAGCTCGACTCCGCGCGTGACGAGCCGGAGGCCCTCGCGTTCTGGGAGCTCGGCCTCGGCGAGCCGATCGCGCTCAGTGCGCACCACGGAAACAACTCGGGCGACCTGCTCGACGCGGTGGTCGAGGAGCTGCGCGAGCACGGCACGAAGTTCCATCGCGACGACGACAAGGCGGTGCGCATCGCGCTCGTCGGTCGCCCGAACGTCGGCAAGTCGACCCTCGCCAACGCCATCCTCGGCGACGGTCGCCACATCGTGGCCGACATGCCGGGCACGACCCGCGACTCGATCGACGTGCGCATCACGTTCGAGGGGCGCGAGATCATCCTCGTCGACACCGCCGGCCTGCGCCGCCGCCGGTCGGGCCAGGATCCGCTCGACTACTACTCCGAGGTGCGCGCGCTGCAGGCCGCCGATCGGGCACACGTCGCCATCCTGCTCGTGGATGCGTCGATGGGCGTTCGTGAGAACGACCTCGCCGTGGCCGACGCCATGCGCGAGCGTGACTGCGCCACGATCGTCGCGCTCTCCAAGTGGGACATCAACGACGTCGACCTGCTCGACGTCACCGCGACGCTCAACCAGAAGCTGCGCCAGCGCCCCGAGGTCGTCACGACGTCGGGCACCGAGAACCGCAACGTGCACAAGCTGCTGCGCAAGGCGATCGAGCTGCACGACCGCTCGGCGAAGCGCGTGTCGACGGGAGAGTTCAACCGGTTCCTGCGCGAGCTCAAGCTCAAGAACCCCGGCCCGCTCGAGAAGAAGACGCGGCGCCGCCTCAACCTGCTCTACGGCACGCAGGTCGGTCAGTCGCCGCCGAAGTTCCGCTGCTTCGTGAACGAGAAGTCACTCATGACGCGCCCCTACGGCTACTACCTCGAGAACCAGATCCGTGCCAAGTTCGGTTTCGAGGGATGTCCCCTCGTCATCGAATACCGGAGCCGCGCGTAATCATGGCGGCGGGCGATCCCCGCTGGCTCGTCGTCGGTGCCGGTTCGTTCGGCACCGCGATGGCGCGCATCCTCGGCCCGAGTTCCGTGGAGGTGACGCTGGCCGCCCGCTCGGCGGAGCACGCTGACGCGATGCGCGCGAGTGGCTCGAACGAGCGCTACTTCCCGGGCTTCCAGTTCCCGGAGGAGACCCAGTTCACGACGGTCGATGAAGCGGCCGACCAGGATTGGGACGCGGTCGTGCTCGCGGTGCCCACCAGCGCATTCGCGGAGACCGTGGAGCGATTCGCGCGGCGCGCGCCTCGCTTCGTCTCGCTCGGCAAGGGGCTCGACCCGTCGGGGCGGCGCCTGAGCCAGGTCGCTGCGGAGTACATCGACCCGGCGTGCTACGCCACGATCTCCGGCCCGAACATCGCGCGCGAGATGATGCTCGACCTGCCGACCGCGGCCGTGCTCGCCGGCACCGACCGTGACACGGTGCTCGAGCTGCAGCAGGTCATCAACGGGTTCGCCTTCCGCGTCTACGCCGCCACCGACGTCGTGGGCGTCGAGCTCGCGGGCGCGTCGAAGAACGTGATCGCGATCGCCGCAGGCGTGCTCGAGGGCTCGGGCCTGGGCGACAACGCGATCGCCGCGATGATGACCCGCGGCCTCGGCGAGATGACCCGCCTCGGCGTCGCGCACGGCGCGCACGTGCAGACCTACCTCGGCCTCGCGGGCGTGGGCGACCTGATGGTCACGTGCCGCAGCCCGCACTCGCGCAACCATCGCGCCGGTCGGATGATCGCCGAGGGCGTGCCGATCGCCGACATCCGCACCAAGATCGGCCAGGTCGTGGAGGGCATGCGCACGGCGCCGATCATCGCCGACATGGCAGCTGCTGCCGGCATCGAACTGCACATCTGCGACGCCGTGGCCCAGGTCGTCGGTCACGACGTGCCGCTCCCCGACGTCGTCAGGTCGCTCATGAGCCGCCAGCCCGGCTTCGAGTTCAGCGAGACCTCGTGAAGCCGTTCGCCGTCATCGCGTGCTGCACGTTCGCCCTGGTGGTCGCGGGCTGCGGTTCGGGCTCGAGCGACAACGGCGGAAGCGCGACGACCGGCACGCCGAAGGTGTCGGAGGGTCGGTATCCCGACGAGGTGCGCGCGACGTTCATGAAGTCGTGCGAGGCCGCGTCGGGCGGCCTGACGAAGTCGTGCACCAGCTTCCTCGACTGCATCGAGGAGCGCGTGTCGTTTGAGGATTTCCGGCTCGCCGACGCGGCGCTCGCCAAGGGCGAACAAGCCCCGAAGTCGTACCGTGACGCGCTCAAGCCGTGCACTGCTGCGATGACCGACGACGCCTGACGCCGAGCGGCGCACCGGCTATCGGCAGCAGCTTGCCTGCGACCTGCTGGAAGCTGCGACCTGTGAGCTTTCCTCGGCGCACCCCCGCTGCTAGGTTGGCCGTTCACTGCGACGGCCATGACGGGTCGGCGCGTACGTCCAAGGGGATCAATCACGTGAAGTTCATCAAGACCGGCGGCGCGGCCGCCCTCGTGACCATCAGCGCGGCACTCGTCGCGGCAGGCTGCGGCAGCGGCTCCAGCGGCGGCGCCAGCGATGCGGTGACGAGCAGCAAGGCGCTCGACTTCGTTCCGAAGACCGCGGTCGGCTACATCACGGTTGACACCGACTTCAAGGGCGACAACTGGAAGCAGTTCGACGACCTCGCGCAGGGTCTCTACCCCAAGTTCACCTCCGTCGGTGGCCAGATCGACAAGGCCCTCAAGGACGATGACAGCAAGGTCGACTACGACACCGACATCGATCCGTGGCTGGGCGACACCGCCGGCCTCGCCGTGCTGACCGTCACCAAGAACGGCGACGACGCGACGTTCGTCGCGTGGGCCGAGGTCACCGACCGCGCCAAGCTCGAGAAGTTTGCGAAGGACCAGGGCCTCAAGAAGGGCGACAAGGTCGGCGACTTCACCGAGTGGACCAAGGACGACGAGACCATCGCCGTGAGCGACGACCTCGTCTTCCTCGCCGAGGACAAGGCCTCGCTCGAGAAGACCCTCAAGTACGACGGTGACTCCATCACGGATGCCGACGGCATCGACGACGTCGCGGGCGAGGTCGGCGACGACACGCTGGCCGCCGTCGTGGTGAGCGGTGACGGCGTGCGCAAGGCGATCGACGAGAACTCCTCGGCGAAGGCGCTCAAGGACCTCGACGTGGTCAAGGACTTCGACGGCGCGTCGATCGGCGTCACGGCCGAGGACAAGGGCCTGCGCGTGCACGCCTACACCCATGCCGACGGCGCGGGCAAGGACATCAAGAACACCGACAACGACATCCTGCAGGCGCTCCCGGGCAACACGCTGCTCGCGATCGGCGCGCAGGACCTCGGCGGCCAGCTCAAGGCCGGTGTCGAGTCGCTCGGCAGTGACAACGCACAGCTGCAGCAGCAGCTCGGCGCGGTCACCGGTGCGCTCGGTGTCGACCTCGACGACCTGGCCACCGCGTTCAGCGGTGAGTTCGCGCTGGGTGTCAGCGCCGACGACGAGGGCCTCCAGGGCATCGTCAGCGGCGTTGCCGGAGCGGCGATGGGCGGCGGCTCGAGCAGCCTCAACCCGGCGGCGCTCACGCAGGCCGGCGCGGTGACGCTCGCGTTCGAGAACAAGGAGACCACGACCGCGACGCTCGACAAGCTCGTCGGCGCGATCGGGGGCCTCGCGGGTGGCGCGTCGCCGAAGACCGGCACCGCCGGTGACTTCGAGACGAAGAGCCTGAGCCTGGGCGGCCTGCCGATCACGGCAGCGAGCTCCGACGACGTGGCGGCGGTCTCGATCGGTACCGACGTGTTCACGAACTGGGGCACCGACAGCCTCGGCGACAACGACGCGTTCAAGGATGCATGGTCGGCCGCTGACGCGCCGAGCGACGTGGCTGCCTCGTTCTGGCTCGACTGGCCGCGCGTGGCGAAGCTCGCGAGCCTCGACTCGAGCGACAAGGCGACCGCCGGTGGCTGGGTCGGCTGGGCCGAGAGCGACACCGACAGCGGTACGTTCGACCTGTTCATGCACATCGAGACCAAGTAGCGGAGGCGAGCGCTCCCGCTCGCTCTGACGTAAACGCAACGGGGCAGACGCCCGGCCGGTATCCTTGGCCGGTCGTGTCTGCCCCGTTCGCAATTCCTGGCCGCGCCCCGCGCCGCCGCATCGCCCTCGCCGCGCTCCTCACCGTGCTCGTTGCGCTGGTCGCCTCGGGCTGTGGTGTCGACAAGCCGCGCATCCTGCTCGACGTGCCTGAGGGCATGCCGGCCTCGATCGACTACCTCCCGGGCGACTCCATGGGCTGGGTGCTCTTCGACACCGACACTGACGCGAAGCGCTGGGGAGCGCTCGACACGGCGACCGGCTCGGAGCTGGCGGCGAACACCAACGACTTCTTCGCGCGGCGGCTCTTCGGATCCGAGGCCGACGTCGCCACCGACATCGCGCCCTGGGTCGGTGACACGGGCGGGGTCGACCTCGTCACGAGCGATGTCGACGCCGCCGACGCGACGATCGGTTTCTACGACGTCGCCCACCGCGACCGGCTCGAGGCAGCGCTCAAGCGCCATGGATTCACCGAGCGCGCCGGCACCGACCTCGGCGACGGACCCGCGGGCGACCTCACTTACTGGGACGCATCGACGAAGGCCGGCTCGGGCTCCGGCTCGCTTCCGGCCGTGGGCGTCGGCGACCACGCGCTGGTCTATGCGAGCACGAAGGCGGGCCTCGTCAACGTGCTCCACAA
>JAOPYW010000325.1 GCA_025964405.1 Thermoleophilia bacterium
TCGGTGCGATCTACCTCGACCCGGCCGTGGTCGGGCAGGGTGTGGGAGCGGCACTCTGGCAGGGCGCGCTCACGCAGCTCGTAGCGACGGGTCACGAACGGGTGACCGTGTGGGTGCTCGATTCGAATGAGCGGGGACGTGCCTTCTACGAGCGCATGGGTCTCGCTCACGACGGCGCCGAGAAGGCAGATGTGGTTCGTGGATTCCCGATTCGCGAAGTTCGATATTGCGGTTCGCTGCAGCCCGGGTAGGGTCGCTCCATGACTGACGACGTGAAGGCTCCTGACGAACTGGCTGACTGGCGCGTGTGCCCCGTGTGCGCGGGTGACCTCGAGTTGGCGGTGTCGGAGCCGGGCGAGCAGCCGCACGCGGAGTGTCGCGGCCGATGCGGGAAGCGCTGGTACGCCAATCCGAACCCGACGGCGAACGTGTTCGCCGAGCACCCGGCTGACGGCCGTGTCCTGCTGGTCAAGCGCGGCCGCGACCCCTTCAAGGACCACTGGGACGCCCCGGGTGGGTTCGTGATGGAGCACGAAGGCGGCGAGGAGGCTGCGCGCCGCGAGCTGCTGGAGGAGACAGGGCTCGAGGTCGGGGAGCTGCAGGTCGTCGGCATCTGGCACGACGTCTATGGCAACGATCGCGGCATGCACACGTTCAACGTCTTCTACCGTGGCACCGCGTTGAACCCCGATGATGCGAAGCCCGACAGCGACGTCGCCGACTTCGCGTGGTTCAGTCGTGAGGAGCTACCGCCGGCCGAGGAGATCGGGTTCGACTGCGTGCCGCGTGCAATCGCTGCCTGGGCTGGTCTGCTGGGCCACTAGACCGGGCGAGAGCGTCAGGCGAAGGCGCCGGCTGCGACGTGGGTCGCGGCACGGCTGACGAGTGCGAGCTGCTCGTTGAACGGGCGCAGGAACTGTGGACCGAGCTGGCTCGGGTCGATGATCGACGAGTGATCCTCGGCGGCCGACATGAGGAGCTGCGTGAGACCGGCGACCGCGTGCTCCGCAGCGGCAAGATGCTGTTCCGCCTCCGGCGCGACGGAGCGGGCCGCCTGGATCAGCACCATGAAGTTGCCACTGACGCGGGTCGGGTCGACGCCGCGCACGATCGTCGCGGGCGTGAGCGGTCGACCGGCCTCGTAGGCGTCGCGTGCGTTCACGTGGAGCTTGTTGAACAGGTCCTGCACCGACAGGTTGAGCTTCGCTGCCACCTCGCTGCGTGGGATCAGCGTTGCGAGGTTGTTGGGTGCTGCATTCTGTGCGGCGGCGAGCTGCATGGGACGTCCCTGTCTGAGCTGCGGAATGGTGCCTGAACAGGGAAAGTGTAGTGACCGCGGATATTGACTGATGCACTCCGCGAAGCAATTCGGCCGGGTAAGGACGGAATTGGTCAGGTACGATCAGGCTCGTGCATCGGCGGCCCACGGCCAGATGCGGGCGCCGGCCACGTGCCCACGCACGTGCTGGTCGAGCTCACCCGTGATCCAGCGTGCCACCTCGACGAGCTGGTCGAGGTCGACGCCCGTCTCGATGCCGTGGCGATGGAGCATCCAGACGAGGTCCTCGGTCGCGAGGTTGCCGGTGGCGCCGGGCGCGAACGGGCAGCCGCCGAGGCCGCCGACGGACGCATCGAACGCAGTGATGCCGAGCTCGAGGCCCGCCCACGCGTTGGCGAGCGCCGTGCCGCGTGTGTCGTGCAGGTGCAGCGCGAGCTCGAGGTCTGCGTCATGGTCGAGCAGGGGCTGCATGACGGCAGCCATCTCGCCCGGCACCGCGACCCCGATGGTGTCACCGATCGAGATGTCGACGATGCCGAGGTCTGCGAGCTGGTCGACGACGTGGTGCACGGCGCTCGGCGCGATCGGCCCCTCGAAGGGGCATCCCCAGGCCGTCGAGACGTAGCCCCGCACGTGCACGCCGTCGCGCTCTGCCTGCTCCACGATCGGCGCGAAGCGCTGGATGCTCTCCGCGATCGACGCCTTGATGTTGCGCTGCGCGAAGCTCTCGCTCGCGGCGGTGAAGACGGAGACGCTCGTGGCCCCGGCCGCCACGGCAGCGTCGTAGCCGCGCATGTTCGGCGTGAGCACCGGATAGGTGACACCGTCACGGCGCTCGATGGTGGAGAGGACCTCCGTGGCGTCGGCCATCTGCGGCACGGCCTTCGGATTCACGAAGCTCGTCGCCTCGACGGTTCGCAGGCCGGCACCGGCAAGTCGCTCGACCAGCGCGACCTTGGTCGCGGTCGGCACGAGCGTCGCTTCGTTCTGGAGGCCGTCACGCGGACCGACCTCGACGATGCGGACCTCGCCCGGCAGGCTCATCGCACGACCTCGGCGAGCACCGCGCCCTTGGCCACGAGGTCGCCGACCTTGACCGACAGGCGATCGACGCGACCCGCGAACGGTGCCGAGATCGAGTTCTCCATCTTCATCGCCTCGAGCACGACGATCGCCTGGCCCGCGATGACCTCGTCGCCGGCGGCGAGCGCGGAGATGACCGTGCCGGGCATGGGTGCCGTGAGGGCGGCGTGGTCGCCGTGTGCGTCGATCCCGGCCGCAGCCACCGAGGCCGCGATCGGTGAACGGGGCACCTGGTAGGTGACGCCGTCGGCGGAGAACCAGAGGTCGTCACCGCGCTGCGTGACCCGGATGTGGCCGGTGGCGTCGACGTCGAGTTGCTCGCCTTCATGGGCGGTGCCAGTCGCGAGCCCCGCCTGGCGCCACGCACCGATGGCCCGGAAGGGATCGGTGGTCGCGGCGTCTTCTGCGACGCCCGGTGCGACGACACGTGCGCGAGCGGCCGCGACCAGCGCGGCACTCGGCTCGACCGCCGAGGCGTCGAGCAGGTTCGACTCGAGCGTCGCGATGTCGTGCGTGCCGGCCACGAAGTCGGGCAGCTCGAGCGCATGGAGCAGGAGGGCCGCGTTCGTGATCGCGCCGAGCACGCTCAGTTCCTGCAGGGCTTCGACCAATCGGCGACGGGCCTCGTCGCGGGTCGCGCCGGTGGCGATGACCTTCGCGAGGAGCGGGTCGTATGCGAGTGACACGCGCGCGCCGACCGACAGTCCGTGGTCGACCCGCACGCCGGATCCGGACGGCAGGTGCAGCTCCACCAACTCGCCACCGGTGGGCAGGAAGCTGACGGGGTCCTCGGCGTAGAGCCGCGCCTCGATCGCGTGGGCGCGCTGGGTGAGCTCGTGCTGCTCGAACGTCAACCGTTCGCCGCGCGCGACGCGGAGCTGCCACTGCGCGAGGTCGATGCCGAACGCCTCTTCGGTGACGGGGTGCTCGACCTGCAGGCGCGCGTTGAGCTCGAGGAAGAAGAAGCGTCCGTCTGGTGCGACCAGGAACTCGGCGGTGCCGGCGTTCACGTAGCTCGCGGCCTGCGCCAGGCGCACCGTGGCCTCGCCCATGGCCACGCGCAGCGCGTGGGGCAGGCCGGGCGCCGGGGCTTCCTCGACGACCTTCTGGTGACGGCGCTGGAGCGAGCAGTCGCGGTCGCCGACGTAGCGCGCGTTGCCGTGGGCATCGGCCAGGAGCTGGATCTCGACATGGCGCGCGCCGGTGACCAGTTGCTCGACGATGAGCGTGTCGTCGCCGAATCCGGCGAGGGCCTCGCGGCGGGCGGAGACGATCGCGTCGGCGAGGTCCTCGGGCCGATCGACTCGCCGCATGCCGCGTCCGCCGCCACCCGCGGCCGCCTTGACGAGCACGGGGAAGGCGTCGTCGGGCACGCTGTCGAGCTGCCACTCGGGCACGGTCGGCACGTCGGCGGAGGCTGCGGCCTGCTTGGCGCGCGCCTTGTCGCCGAGGGTGCGCATGGCGCTGGCGCTCGGTCCGACGAAGGTGAGTCCGGCGGCGACCACGCGATCGACGAAGTCGGCGTTCTCGCTCAGGAACCCGTACCCCGGGTGCACGGCGTCGGCACCCGACTGCTCGGCGGCCGCGATGACGGCATCGATGTCGAGGTAGCTCCGGCGCGCATCCTCAGGGCCGATGCGCACGGCGTGGTCGGCGAGGCGCACGTGGGCTGCATCGGTGTCGGCGTCGGAGTACACCGCGACCGACTCGATGCCGAGGCCACGGCACGCACGGATGATGCGCACGGCGATCTCGCCGCGGTGGGCGATGAGCACGCGCGTCACCGCGGGGGAGCCGTCAGCGGCTGCGGCCGGGCTCACTTCGTCGCTCCGGCGAGCCATGCCGGGGCGTGGGCGGCGTCCATCCACGTCGGGCGGCGCTTCTCGAGGAACGCCGTGAGGCCCTCCTGCCCCTCGGGGTCGGTGCGCTTGGAGGCGATCGTCTCGGCCGTGTGGAGCATCACCTCGCGCGGATCGCGGAGGCCGATCTCCGAGGTGAGGTGCTTCACCACCGAGATCGCGCCGGGTGCCGCGGTGAGCAGCTCACCCACGACGCGCTCGACCTGGGCATCGAGTTCGTCGCTCGGCGCGATGACGTGCACGAGGCCGATGCGTTCGGCGCGCACGGCGTCGAAGCGCTCGCCGGTGATGAACAGGGCGCGCGCATGGCCGAGGCCGATCTTGCGCTGCACGAAGGGCGAGATGACGGCGGGGATGATGCCGAGCTTCACCTCGCTGAACGCGAACACGGTGGCGTCGTCGGCCACGACGTAGTCGGCCGCGGCGATGAGGCCGAGCCCACCTCCGATCGCGTGTCCGTGCACGCGGCAGACGACGGGCTTGTCGCAGCGCTTGATCGCCTCGAGCATGAGGGCTAGGCGCGTCGCATCCTCGACGTTGTCCTGGCGCGAGTAGCCGACCGAATCGCGCATCCAGTTGATGTCGGCGCCGGCGGAGAACGACTTGCCCTCGCCGCGCAGCACGACCACGCGGGTCGCGTCGTCGCTCGACAGTTCGGTGAACACCGAACCGAGCTCCTCGATGAGGCGCGGCCCGAAGGCGTTGCGCACCTCGGGTCGGTCGAGCGAGACGGTCGTCACGCCACCCTCGTTCGCGACGGTCAGGTGCTGGAGGTGTTCGAAGCTCGTGCTCATGCGCCTGATACTACGCGGCGCCCCGCCGTCGGGGGTCGTGCAGCGTAGCGGGGCGCGTGCGCCTACATGCGGAACACGCCGAACGTCGTTTCCTCGATCGGGGCGTTGGAGCACGCCGCCAGGGCGAGCCCGAGCACGTCGCGCGTGTCGGCGGGTTCGATGATGCCGTCATCCCAGAGCCGCGCGGTCGAGTAGTAGGCGCTCGACTCGGTCGCGTACTTGGCCCGGATCGGGTCCATGAACGCCTCACGCTCCTCGGTCGGCATCGCGTCGCCGCCCCGGGCCTCGAGGCCCATGTCGCGCACCGTCGCGAGTGTCTGCGCGGCCTGCTCGCCGCCCATCACGCTGATGCGCGCGTTCGGCCACATGAACAGGAACCGCGGCCCGAAGGCGCGCCCGCACATGCCGTAGTTGCCGGCGCCGTAGGAGCCGCCGATCACGACGGTGAACTTCGGCACGTTCGCGCAGGCCACCGCCGTCACCAGCTTGGCACCGTGGCGTGCGATGCCGCCGTGCTCGTACTCCTTGCCGATCATGAAGCCGGTGATGTTCTGCAGGAACACGAGGGGCACCTTGCGCTGTGCGCACAGCTCCACGAAATGCGCACCCTTGGTGGCGCTCTCACCGAACAGGATGCCGTTGTTCGCGACGATGCCCACGGGATAGCCCCAGAGGTTCGCGAAGCCGGTGACGAGGGTCGTGCCGTAGTCGGCCTTGAACTCGTGGAAGCGGCTGCCGTCGACGAGCCTCGCGATCACGTCGTGCACGTCGAACCCGATGCGCGGGTTCGCGCTGACGATGCCGGCCAGCTCCGAGGGGTCGTGCAGGGGGCGCTCGGGGATGGAAATTGGTGGCCACGTCGGATCGAGCCGCGGGGGAGCGAGGTGCTCCACGATGTCGCGCACGATCGAGAGCGCGTGGTGGTCGTCGCGGGCGAAGTGGTCGGCCACGCCGGAGACCTGCGTGTGCACCGTGGCGCCACCGAGCTCCTCGGCGGTGACGTCCTCGCCGGTGGCGGCCTTCACGAGGGGCGGGCCGCCGAGGAAGATCGTGCCGGTGCCGTCGACGATGATCGTCTCGTCGCTCATGGCCGGGACGTAGGCGCCGCCTGCGGTGCAGCTCCCCATGACCGATGCGACCTGGGGGATGCCGGCCGCCGACATGCGCGCCTGGTTGTAGAAGATGCGGCCGAAGTGGTCGCGGTCGGGGAAGACCTCGTCCTGCATCGGGAGGAACGCGCCGCCCGAATCGACGAGGTAGATGCAGGGGAGGCGGTTCTCCGCTGCGATCTCCTGGGCGCGCACGTGCTTCTTGACCGTGAGCGGGTAGTACGTGCCGCCCTTCACGGTCGCGTCGTTGGCGACGAGCATCACCTGGCGGCCGTGGATCTCGCCGATGCCCGTGACGATGCCGGCGGATGCCGGCTCGTCTGCGTAGACGCCATTCGCGGCGAGGGGCGAGAGTTCGAGGAACGCCGAGCCCGGATCGACGACCGTGTCGATGCGCTCTCGGGCCGTGAGCTTGCCGCGCGAGTGATGGCGCTCGACCGACTTCGCGCCGCCCCCGTCGCGCACGGCCGTGAGGCGTTCGCGCAGCTCATCGATGAGGAGCTGCATCGCGGCGGCGTTCTCGGCGAAGGTGTCGGAGGTGGGGTCGATCGTCGTGGCAGTCAGGGTTCCCATGGGCGCGAGGCTACACGTTCGGGTGCCGGGTGGGACGACGATGAAACGAGTCGTCATGCGAGCCCGAAGTATGGATGGGACGGCGGCACCTTCGCGACGGGACTCGTGATGCGCTGCACATGCAGTTGGGACAAGGGACACGCTCGTGGGAATCATCGGGGATGTTGGCAACGCCATCGGCAAGCCGTTCACCGTGCTGGGCACGTTCAACCGGCACCTCGTCGATCCGTCGATGTCGTTCGGCGTGACGAGCGACCGCTACAACGCGCGTGACCAGTACCGCACCGAGTACTCGAGCGCGCAGCGCACGGCCGCTGGCCTCGGCACCGTGTTTGGCACCACGGTGCCCGCCGTGGCCCTGACGGGCTGGCTGCTCAAGGGAGCACGCGTGCCCGGCATGGGAGTTGCCCAGGGCGCCGTGGCCGGCGACGGCGCGAAGGTGGCGGGAGCAGCGATCGAGAAGGTCGCGCTCGCCGGCGTCAGCAGCAAGGTCGGGCGCGGCGTGGCGATCGGCGTCGGCGCGGCAGCACTCGGCGTCGCGACCGCGGTCGGCGTGAACCGCATCTCGCAGGTCGTGCAGGACGACGGGCACTTCGGTGCAGCCGGTGGCGCGCTCGGCGCAGTCGGTGGCACCGCACTGGGTGCGTTCGTCGGCTCGAAGTTCGCCGGCAAGTGGGCGCCCGTGGTGGCGCTCGGCACGGGCATCGTCGGCGGCGTCGGTGGCTACTACGCGGGCAAGGCGAAGACGGTCGGCGAGGGCCACATCGGTGAGCACTTCGCGAAGGACGCCCCGAAGGATGCGACGATCGGCGATCGCGCGAAGAACTTCGCCACGGGTGCGTTCACGCACTTCACCGAGGTGGGTCCGACCTCGTCGGGCGTGTCACTCGGATACGCGTGGAAGATGCGCGACACCGACCAGAAGACGGCCCCGACCTCAGAGCGTGGCGGGCACATGCTCGGCGACCTCGGCGCCGTGGCGATCATGGGCGGCGGCGCGCTCGGTGTCGCCGGCATCATGACCGGCGTCGCGAAGTCGGCCAAGGGTGCTTCCGGAGCCGCAGGGGCGGTGGCCAAGGCCTCCGACCTGCTGACGCGCAACCCCGTCACGAACATGCTGCAGGACATGGGCTCGGGCGCGCTGAACATGGCGAACGCCAGCAACGGCGCGAAGGGTACCGCGCTCGCACTGGGCGGTCTGGCGGCTGCTGCCGGCCTCACCGGCCTCGCGGCGTCGAAGCAGTACAACGCCCAGCTCGAGGCGAGCGGTGGCGACAAGGGCCAGGCGTGGGTCGCGGCGGGCATCACGACTGCGGCCGCGGTGGGCGGTGCGGCGCTCCTGCACGGCACCGCGTTCAAGGGCCTGCAGGCCTTCGGCGGCGTGCAGCGGGCGGCGGCGAGTGCACTTGGCGCGGCGGCACTCATCAGCGTCGTCTCCGCGGCGCGGCTCCCCGTGCAGCAGTTCATGAACGACGTCAAGGATTCGCACGCCAAGCGTGATGCCGACCCGTTGGTGCGCAACGTGGCGATCGGCGTGGGCGCTGCCGGCGCAGGCGGCGCCGCGCTCAAGACACTGCTCCAGGTGGTGCCCAAGGGCGGCATCAAGATCTGGAAGCTCCCGACCATCCCCTACGCGGCCGTGGTGGCCGCCGGATCGCTCGCGGCCGGTGCGGCCGGCGCCTACACCGGCTATGGCCTCTCGGCGAACCTGCCGACGATCGACAAGGTCGGCATCGCCGGTGGCATCGGTGCGGCTGCGGGTGCAGGTCTCGGCCTCTGGGCCAAGGGTGTCGGCGTACCGGTCGGCATCGCGGCAGGTGCCGCGGTCGGCGTGGCGGCATCGTCGATGCTCGTCAAGGACTGACACTCCGCAGGCACGTGTGCGTCTTCGATGCCGATCGGCTCCGCGCCGGTCGGCATCGCTGCGTGCGGGGTCAGCCGAAGAACGTGCTGTAGAGCAGGTAGACGTTGAGGCTCACGATGATCGCGATGACCACGACCGCGGTGGCGGTGGTCAGGCGGCGGTTGACCAGGCTGCCCATGAGCGTCTGGTCGCGGCAGAACATGAGGAGCGGTATCAGTGCGAACGGTATGCCGAAGCTCAGCACCACCTGGCTGATGACGAGCGCCTTCGACGGGTTGACCTGGAATCCGATGAGGAGGAAGGCCGGGGCCATCGTGATCGCGCGCCGCAGGAACAGCGGGATCGACCGGCGCAGGTACCCCTGCATGACGACCTGACCGGCGAGCGTGCCGACGCTGCTCGAGCTGATGCCGCTCGCGAGGAGTGCGATGCCGAACACGATGTCGGCACGGTGTCCGAGCACCTCGCCGAGCTTGTAGAAGGCCTGGTCGATGTCGGCGACGTTCGTGATGCCCTGGGCATGGAACGCGGCGGCGGCCGTGACGAGCATGCACATGTTGATGATGCCGGCGATCGACATCGCGATGATCACGTCGATCAGCTCGAAGCGGAAGATCTTGCGCCGGGTCAGCTCGTCGGCGCCCACCACGCGCTGCTGGGTGAGCGCGGAGTGCAGGTAGATGACGTGCGGCATGACGGTCGCGCCGATGATGCCGACGGCGAGCAGCACGCTGTCGGTGCCGCTGAACTGCGGCGTGACGAGGCCATGGAGCACGTCGGTCGCGTCGGGATCCGCGAGGAACACCTGGAACGCGAAGCCGAGCACGATGAGCCCGACCATGCCTGCGATCGCCGCCTCGAGGTGGCGGAACCCGCGGTTCTGCAGTTCGAGGATGGCGAACGAGACGACCGCCGTGATGCACGCCGCAGCGAACAACGGGATGTCGAAGAGCAGGTTGAGGGCCAGCGACGCACCGATGAACTCCGCGAGGTCGGTGGCCATCGCGATGAACTCCGCCTGGATCCAGAGCCCGTAGCGCACGGGCTTCGGGAACCGCTCGCGTGACACCTCCGCGAGGTTCTGGCCGGTGGCGATGCCGAGCTTGGCGCTCATCGACTGGATGAGCATCGCCATCAGGTTGGAGGCGAGGATGACCCAGAGCAGCAGGTAGCCGTACTTCGAGCCGGCTGCGATGTTGGTGGCGAAGTTGCCGGGATCCACGTATGCGACGGCCGCGATGAACGCCGGCCCGAGGAAGGGCCAGACCCCGCGCAGGCCGCGCTTGTGGCCGATCAGCGACCGTTCCGCCGCTTCGAGCACGCGCCGCTCACCGGGAAGGGCCTGGCGGGCGAAGTCGGGACGAGGGGAATCGGGTTCGGTCATGGATTCGCTGGTGGCACTGGCACGCGACAGTTGAGGTGCGCCATATCGCAAGTATACGCGCACCAGAACCGACTGGATGGGGCGGCGGCGGTCGCGTTATGCGCGGGTGCCGACGGAGCGCTCGGTGTCGTGGCCGGTGGGGCGCGGGAGGCTCGCGAGCACCGCGAGGGCGGCCCACAGCGACGCATCCTCGAAGAATCCCGCATAGAGCAGGCTGTGGGCGGTGACTGCCACGATCGCCGCCGTTGCCCAGATGACGGGCGCGACTGGGCGGCCGGTCGCCGGTCGCTGCCATCGCGCGACCGCCGCGAGCGCCGCGCCCCCGAGCAGCACGAGGTAGGCGAGCGCGCCGAGGATGCCGAGCTCGGCGAGCACGGTGACCGGGGTCGCGTGTGACGCCACGAGCGGTGGGTGCGCGTCGCCGTTCGCGCGCGCCTGCTCGGTAGCTGCCTCGGCGAAGGTGCCGATGCCCCAGCCCTGCACCGGGCGCTCCTGCGCGAGCTCGAGGCCGAGGCGCGCGACTGAACCGCGTCCAGCGGCATCCGCGCCGCTGAGTGCGTGCCGCGCGAAGGGAACGCCCGCAGCGAGCACGACGATGAGCGCCATCGCCGACCACCGGCGCACGCTTCGAGGCAGCGTCAGGAGCCCCAGCACGGCGAGCGCCGCTGCGAGCGCGAACCAGCTCGACTGCGAGTAGGTGTGCCACAGTGCGACCCCGAACAGGGCGAGCACTGCAACGGCCGGGGCCAGCTGCGACCGGCCGCGCGTACCCACCGCGAGGAGCTGGGCGAGCACGGCCAGGCTGGCGACGACGAGCGCGCGGCCGTAGATGTTGGGATCCCAGAACAGCGAGTTGGTGCGGAAGTCGCCGCGGAAGCGGTTGCTCCCGATGACCTTGGGATTCCACCACACGTCGAGCGTGAGCCACTGCACGATGCCAGCCGTCGCGGCGATCGCGGCTACGCCCACGAGCAGGACGGCCGCTGGACGCAGGTCGCTGGCATCGCGCACCCACGTGCGCACGAGCGCGAAGAGCAGCAGGAACGGCACGTAGAAGAACGCGAGCTGTTCGGCGCTACCGAGCACGTCGATGCTCCAGAGGATCGACAGGGTGCCGATCGCCGGAAGGGAGGCGGCGCCGACGTCGACGAGGCGGGTCGCGGCCCCCCGTGGGCCGACGTGTGTGGGCGCACCGGGGACGCGCAGCGCGCGCAGCTCCCCTGACAGCAGCACCAGGACGCCGAGGGCGATCACGGCATAGAGCGGCGCGAGGAGCATCACGCTGTCGCCACCCACCGGTACGGGCACGCGGAGGGTCAGCACGAGCGCACCGGCAGCGAGCAGCCACCGC
>JAOPYW010000349.1 GCA_025964405.1 Thermoleophilia bacterium
GCCGGGCGCGACCTCGGGGAGGTAGCAATGCCAGTGCAGCGCGGTCTGCTCCTCCATCTCCACGCGCGTCTCGGCGCCGTCACCGTCGAACAGGCACAGCTCGACCCGTTCGGCGACCTCGGAGAAGAGCGCGAAGTTCGTGCCCGTGCCGTCGAAACTGGCACCGAGCGGGAACGGGCTTCCGGGCAGCACGCGCAGCGCGGTCGAACTCATTCGCCCACCGATCGCGAATCCTCGTCGTCACCGGCGGCGTCGTCGCCGGGGTCGGTGCCGGGCTGCATGTCGTCGGAATCCGACGGCGCCTGCGCCTGGCCCACCGACGGGGTGCCCTCGCCATTGGGATTGCCGTCGGCGGAGTCGTTGGTGCCGGTGTCGCCCATCTCGACCGAGGCCGTCGTGTTCGTCGATTGCGAACGTGAGGAGTCGGTGGAATCGTCGTCGCCGCACCCGGCGGCGAACAGGCCCGTCAGGGTGAGGAGTGAGATCGCGATGACACGGTGCAGCTGCATGGTGTCCTCCAGGTCGTGGGAATACGGGGGTGAAGCTCGGTAGGAAAACTAGCGTATATTTTCTCGCAGGCTGGGGAGATGGGAGCAGAAGCTGTCCATACATGTCGAACCGCCCACGACCGGCATGTGCCCCGAGGAACCACCATGCCCCCCTCCTGCGAATTCCTGAGCGAACGCCACTCCGCCATCGCGATCTGCGACCCCGGCGAACAGCGTCAAGGCATTCGCGCGGCGCTGCGAACGACACCGTCGATCCTGCTCGACGCGAGCGCGAGCAGCGGCTCCGCCGGCGTCGCGCTCGCCCGCCGCACGCGCCCCGACCTGATCGTGGTCGACCTCGACGCCTCGTACGTCAACGCACTGGTCGACGTGCCCCGACTGCGCGAGGCAGCGCCCGACGCCGTGATCGTGCTCCGGGCATCGTCATGCGACGAGCGGGCACCGCTCGCGACCCGCGACCTGCACGCCGACGCGTGCGTACCCGCGTCGCTCAGCGACGAGGCCCTCGGTCGGTCGCTCCTCGGCGCACTCCAGGCGCGACAGCCCGTCGTGGCCTGACCTGCGAGCGGGTGCGGATCCCGGCCCACCCAGCGCCAGCCCCGCCACGCACGCACAACCGGACAGCTTCTGGCCACTTTCGCGTCAGTTGGCCTTGGCAGGGCCGGCGACCCGTGTGACGGTGGATGCATGACTGGACGACCAGACCTCGAGCCGCGTCGCACCGCGCCGCACCGAGCACGACGCACGGCGGCCCGACGCCGGGCGTCGATGCTGGTCGCGCTCGCCCTGGCCGCACTCATGCAGCTCGGGCTGCTCGGCGCGCCCGGCAGCGCCGCGGCCGCCCCGTCGTCAGCTCCCAACTACACGCTCGGACAGGTCGCCTACGGGCCGAACTCCCCGATCACGAACTGCCCGGGATGGTCGGGCGACTCCGATGACGCCGGACACCTCTACATCGTGTGTCCCCTCGGCCAGAACGACTACGTACTCGAGTTCGACGCCACGGGCCACTACCTCGGCGCCGCGACCCTGCCGCCCCAGTTCCGCTTCGCGAACCCCAACGGCGCCGGGTCGCAGTACGCGATCGACGTCGCCGTCAGCGCCGACGGCACGAGCGCGTACGTGAGCGTCGGACCCAACGTCGACTTTCCCTCCGCCCCGCCCCAGGGGTCGATCGTGCGCCTCACCCGCGCCAAGGGCGCCGCCACGATGTCGTTCACCTACGACGCCAACTTCGTGGCTGGCCCCTGGCCGGTCACCGTCAACGGCGAGAACCGCTACACGGCTGCGCGCAACGTCGACGTCGATGCGAGCGGCCGGGTCTACGCCACCACGAGTTTCTGGGTGCTGGAGCTGCAGCCGACCACCGGGGTCATCGTCTCGCGCATGGGTGGCGGGGCCACGACGAACGGAGTCGGGGGCGCCTGGATCGAGGGCCTGAACAAGCCCCAGGGCGTGGCGGTCGCCGAAGACGGCAACTCGCTCTTCGTCGTCGAACAGCAGTTCAGCATCGTGCAGCGGTGGGTGCGCACCGGGCCGGCGACGTGGGCGCGTGACACGACGTGGGGACCACACGGCAACGGCCTGCTCGGTGTGCCGACGACGGCCGATGATTCCTACTGCACCCGCAACGACACCTTCCAGTCGCCCTATGACGTCGCGGTCGACTGGGCCGGCGACATCTACGTCAACGACGTGTCGTGCCGACGCATCCAGCGCTTCACGAGCGCGGGCGCGTACGTACAGACCGTCTGGACCAACGATGCCGGCGCGGCCCAGAACCACGGCTTCGCCGTCAACGGACAGGGATCGATCGTGCTCCCCGAACCACGTACGCTCCTGGTGCGCACGGATCCCGCCGCTCGGCCGGCGCCGCCATCGGCACCCGCGCCCGTCTGCACCGATGCCGCCGCACCGGTGCTGGCCGCCGTGAGCTCGGCCAGGCGATCGACGACCCGTCGCGTGCTCGTGAACACGACGACCTCCGACGACTGCGCCGGGGTCACCAGCATGCGCATCAGCGGCGCGCGCACGGGTGCAGCGGCCTGGTCACCCGGCACGTCGCAGTCGATCGACCTGAGCGGCTGGAACGGCACGAAGCGACTCGTCGTGCAGGTACGTGACGGCGCCGGGCGCGTGAGCGCACCCCGCGCGCTGACCGTCAGCCTGGCCCTGCCCCAGCCGCGCCTGCTCACGCGCGCCACCGTCAACCTTCCGGGCCGCGGCTGCAGCGCCACGTCGCCACTGCGCCGCGTCGCCGGCGCCAGCGCCTATCGCCTGGCCGACCGGTGCGCTGCGTTGGCAGGTACCGTCACGCGGGTGACGCGCAGCGGGCGCACCGTGCAGGTGGAGCTGCTCCTGCCGACGGCCGTCGCGCAGCGCATCTATGTAAATGCGGTCGGTCCGGTGCGCCTGTGGGTCGTCACCGACAGCCGCTCGAAGGTCACGCGCGTGCCGCGGGTCGGCCACCGTGCGAGCGCGCTCGGCTCGGTCGTCGCCCTGCGCAATCGCACCGCCGCGTTCGGCATACCCGTCGATCGACTCGTCGGGAGCTGACCCCCGGGGCGCGTCTCAGCCGGCGTCGGCCGACCTGTCGTCGGGGGCACCCGTGGTCTCGTCACTGATGGTCGTCGGCGCGTCGGGTGTCGGATCGAATGCGTAGAGCGTGCGATCACCGGTGAGGTAGACCCATTCGCCGTCGGTGACGACGCCGCCCAGGCGACCGTCGTCGGTCTGCCACTTCACCGAGCCGTTCGACAGGGCGAGCCCGTAGCTCTCCTTACCGAGCGTCGAGAAGTAGACGACGTCATCGATGATGGTCGCGCTGCCCGCCACGCGGTCACCTGCGTCGAAGTTCCACCGCTCGTCGCCCGTCTTCGCGTCGAGCGCGTAGAAGGTGCCGTCGTAGGAACCGATGAACACCTTCTGGTCGCCGACGGCCGGTGACCCGTAGACCCAGTCGCCGGTCGAGTGCACCCAGCGGATCTCCCCCGACTTGGCACCCACCGCGTAGACCCGCCCGTCGGTGGAGCCCACGTAGACCCTGCCGTAAGCCACGGTCGGGGTCGAGTAGAGGGAGCCTCCGAACGAGAAGTCGCGGCGGGTCTGGGTCTTCCACTTGATCGAGCCGTCGCGGATCGAGACGGCGTAGAGGTTGCCGTCGTAGTTGCCCGCGTAGAGCGTGTCACCCGAGACGGCGACGCCACCCTTGAACGCCTCCGACCCCCGGATGGTCCAGACCGACTTGTGCGTGGTCGGGTCGACGGCGTAGATGCGTCCGTCGTGGGAGCCGAAGAGGATGCGACCGCCCGCGAACACCGGGCTGCTCTCCACCGGGCCCTGCGTCGCGAACCGCCACTTGAGCACGCCGTCCTCGGCGCCGTAGGCGTAGAGGTAGCCGTTCTTCGACGTCACGTAGAGCGTGCTCGCGACGACGAGCGGCGACGAGGAGATCACGCCCGAGACCTGCTTGGTCCAGCGCACGTCGCCGCTGGCACGATCGATCGCGCGGATCGTGCCGTCGTTGGTGGTCTGGTAGAGCCGATCGCGCACGACGGCCGGCGGGAAGTCGACACGCGACGGTGCGTCGAGCTTCCACCGCGGCTCCGCGAACGGCGGCACGATACCCGTGCCCTGCACGTTGCGGTCGTGCGCCGCGTTGCGCCCCCACGTGCTCCAGACGACGCGGGTCGCATCGGCTTCGGCGACCGCACCCGGGAGCGACGACGTGTCGTATTCGCTGGCGTCGCCGCGCCGATCGCGACCGGCGCCGTACCAGATGAGCCCGCCGATGAGCCCCACGAGCACGAGCACGCCCACGATCGACGACGCGAAACGCATCGGCGAGGGGAGCCGGTTGAGCAGGGATGGGCGCGGCACGTCGGTCACGCGCGCATTGTCGCAGGCGCCCCCGTCACACGGCAGCTGCCTGCACCGCTCCCCCGCAGACGGGTCAGGTCACGATGCGCTGGATGGCACCGAGCAGGGCGTTCGAGACGGCCGCGCTGTCGGAGGTGCCGACCTGTCCAGCCTTGGCGAGCAGCATCTGCACGTCGAGCGCCTTCTCGGCGAGGTGGAACTGGAAGAGCTTCTCGATCGGCTGGCCCGTCGCCGCAGCGCTGTACGCCATCTTGAGGATCGTGTTGTCGCCCGGTCCGAGGCCGCTCATCACGGCGTGGGCGGTCGCGGCGAACTCCTGCGTCGCGCCACCGATGGTGCCGCCGATGTTGAGGTGGCTGAGCGTCATCGCGTTGCGGACGGCCAGGGGATCACCCGCCTTCGCGGCGTCGACCAGCAGCGCCTGGGCGTTGCGCGCGAGGGCTCCCTCGGCGCTCAGCTGGCCGCCCGCCATGCCGCTCAGCACGGCCCCGCCGCCCTTGCCGCCGCCGATCGTGATGCCGAATGCGTTCCTCGCCTTGCCCGCGAGTCCGGCGACGCCGCCGTTGCCGTTCATGAGGTGCTCGACCGCCTCGGCCGCGTCGCCGCCCCCCTTGGCGCCCTTGCCCTTGAAGAAGTGCCACGCGAGCAGGCCGACGCCCACGACGACCGCGCCGATGACGAGCGCCTTGACGATGCCCTCGCCCTCTCCGGCCGTGGTCGCGACGGGGGTCGCGCCCGGGTCGAGCAGCGGCGTCGTGATGCCGGGGATACTGCCGGAGTCGCTCGGCATCGTGCCGGAGCCGGTGCCGGGAGCGGGAAGCTGCACGCTCGGGAAGAGCTTGGTGAGGCCGGCGCGGGCGGTGCCGGGTGCGTTGCCCACGAACTGGTCCCAGCCCTCGGGGTTCTGCATGATCTCGTCCTGGATGTACGAGTCGAGCCAAGCCGCATCGGGCTTGCGACCGGCGATCTCCGCGATCGCGGCGGGGGGCGTGCCGATCGCCTGCAGCACCGCGACGTGGAGGGCGGTCAGGTCGGGGTAGGTGGGATCGGGCTGCGTCAGCTGCGCCTGCGCTGCGGCGGCTGTGGTGGCAGTGCCGGCCCCACCGGTCGCGGCACCGGCGTTGGTCGCCGGGGTCGGCGGCTGTGCCGTCGTCGGCAACGCGTTCGAAGTTGCGGAAATGGTGCTCATGTCGTCCCCTTGGCTCGCGCAACGCACCGTCCCGGATGCGTACGCGATCACGACAGATGCCGTGACCGTCCCTACCGAGCTATCGGGAATCAGCCGCGCCGCGTTGCAGCGCCGGCCACGCAGGCACGACCCGCTCCCCCACCCGGGTCGGGTCGATCGCGGCGACCGTGGCGGCGCCCTCGGCGAACGCGGCAGCTCGCTCGTGGCGTCCCAACCAGCCCCACACGCGCGCGCGCACGCGCAAGGCGCGCACGAGCACCTGCTGGGTGCGGCGGGCGGCGGCTGCCCCCTCGGCGTGGGCCATGTAGCGCACGTGGTTGGCGAGCTGGAGCTGGTACATGCGGCCCCACTCGCGACGCGCGCTGCCACCGCCGACGTGCGTCACGATGGCGCGCGGCTCCCACGCGACGCGGCGGCCGAGCCGCGACATGCGCCGCAGCCATTCGACCTCCTCGCCGTACATGAAGAAGGATTCGTCCATGAGGCCGGCCGCGTCGACCGCTGCGCGCGGCACGAGCAGGCACGCGCCCGTGGCCCAGTCGACGAACTGCGGACGTTCCAGGTCGACGCCCCCGCCGTAGAACGCGTTGAACACACGCGACCCGCGCGCGAGGCGCCGCAGGTACCAGAACTCGGTC
>JAOPYW010000367.1 GCA_025964405.1 Thermoleophilia bacterium
GCCGGTCTCGTCACGCGCGGGCGCCAGGCGCAGTGGCGCCCGGTTCGCCTCGAGGCCGAACCCCTGCAGCTGGTGTCGGAGTGGGTCTCCGGGTACCGCCAGTTCTGGAGTGACAACCTCGATCGGCTCGACGAGTACCTGCAGGACCTCCAGCAGCGCCAGAAGGAGCACCCCCAATGAGTGATGCCAGCAGTACCACCACACCCGCGGCAACCGAGACGAAGGCGCCCGGTGAGTTCCACCTCGCACGCACCTTCGCCGCTCCACGTGAACTCGTGTTCGCTGCCTTCACCGAGGTCGAGCACCTGCTCAATTGGTGGGGCCCGCGTGATTACCCCGCCACGGGCTTCGAATCCGACCCACGGCCCGGCGGCGTGTACAACATGCACATGACCGGTCCCGGCGGCGAACCCGCGATCGCCGACGGTGCGTACGAGGAGGTCGACCCGCCGTCACGCCTCGTCACGATCGCGAACGTGCGTCACGAAGGGCGCGTCATCTACCAGACCCGGGCCACCGTCGAGCTGACCGAGTTCGACGGCTACACCCGCGTCACGGTCGACTCCCAGGTGCTCGTCAACGAGGGCTTCCCGGGCGCGTCGGGCGCCTACGAGGGCTGGAGCCAGCAGTTCGACAAGCTCGCCGAGTACCTCGCGGTGCGCGCGAGCCGCTGACCGCGATCAGGCGGGCAGCACGAGGTGCACGCCGGCCCAGGCGTCACGAACCGCGGTCGCCTGGGCCGAGCCTGCCCCGAACCGCAGCTCGGCCATTTCGAGCATGCCGGCGGCCCACCCGCGGATGCGTGACATGCGATGCAGCTCCCCCCGCAGCGCATCGCCGGTGATGCGCAGCATGTCGTCGAGCCCGATCGATTTGGCGAGCAGCCAGTGCGCGTGCTGGATGATGCCGCCGTGCACGTGCACGCCCCCTGCATCGTTGGGGAGCGGTCCACGGGTGCGGAGCTCGTCCATCGTGAGCGACAGGGGAACCAGTGCGCGCCCGATGCGCGCCTGCTGCCCGTGGGGGTCGAGCGTGCGCCATCCGTAGTCGCGTTCACGCGGGTTGCGACCGGCCCGGGCCAGCGTCGCACCGGCGATCACCTGCGCGAGGCCTTCGCCGATCATCCCGGGCTGGCCCATCGCGGGGAGGCCGGGCCAGCCGACCTGGTTGCGAACGAGGTGGTGCGTGCCCTCGTGCAGGGTCGTCTCGATGATGCCGAGGTCGCCGTCGACGCCCTGGCACTGGGGTGACGACATGCCGATCATGCCCGTGCCGCTCACTGAGTTGTATGCGGAGGTCGATCCGCCGGTGGCGCGCACGCGGAAGCCGTCCATGCCGACGCGCGCGCCGAGACCGAGGAAACCCGCCACCTCGTGACCGAGGATCGATGCGCGGTCGAGCGCGCCCTGCTGCATCGGGGTCAGCCCCCGTCGTGCCTGCGGTTCGATGATCATCGGAGCGCCCTCCCGTGCGCGCCGACATACTGACGTATTCGTCGGACCAGCGAAGCAGTCGGCCGCCGAACGACGCGTGCCGCCGACCCACGCGGGGTCGGCAGCACGCCCGAGATCAGCCAGCGACGCTGATCTGCGCGATGCGGCCGTTGGTGGCGAGGTTCGTGCCGTAGGCGAGCTTCGCGCTGAGGCGGAGCTGGGGATAGCCCGCGACGCGGAGGGTCGGGAGGGAGCTGTAACCCGCACCACCGGAGCGCAGGCGCACCGAGGCGACCCGGCCGTCGCGCACGGTCACGGTCGCGCGCGCTGCCGCCTGCCGCCACGTAGCGCCGTCGGCGCCCATGTAGCGGTAGAAGTTCGAGACCTCGTCGAGCCGCTCGTTCGTGACGCCGTAGGGCGCGAGCACGCGGAGGAGGGCCGCCTTGTTGAGCTGCACCTGTGCGCCTGCCGGTTCGGCCCCGCCGATCGCCGGAGTGACGCCCGAGAACGCAGTGCGAAACACCGTGGTCGGCACGCCGAGCGCGGCGGCGATGAGCACCACCGGGCGCCCGTCGTCGCGTCGAACGGTCACGTGGCCGCCCGTGACCAGCACGGTGCGGGTCTCGGTGACGGTGGTCGTGGCGGAGCTGGCGCCGTTCGCGGCGAGGCTGGTCGTCGAGCAGGCGGCGAGGGCGACGGCGACGCCGATGAGTGCGGGCAGGATGGCGATGCGACGGTGCATGGGAAACTCCCGGGTCGAAGGGTGGTGTCGTTCACCATCCTGCGTCGCCGTGCTGGGAGTTTCCTGAGGACGCGCTGGGCGTCTGCCGTGCAGTCGCGGTGGGCGTCAGCCGAGGTCAGGCGCCTTCGTTGGGGAAGGCGAGCTTGAGGCCGGGGTGGATCAGGTTCGGGTTCGATCCGACCGCGGCCTTGTTCTCGGCGTAGAGCTGCTGCCACGTGATGCCGTGCCGCTTCGCGATCGAGCTGAGGGTGTCACCCCGCACGACCGTGTAGTGCTCCTTCGCCTGTGAGTGCCCCGATGGTGGGAGCTGCTCCTTGGCACCGGGCTTCGCCGTGCCCGCGGGTGGAGCCTCGGCGCCCGCCGGGGCGGGGGTCGTCGTCACGGCAGCCTGCGCGGCCGCGGCCTGTGCCTCGTTGAACTCGGTCTCCTGCTTGGTCGCCGACTTCATGCCGAAGACGAGGCCGACGAGCGCGCCGACGCCGGCCCCGACCGCTGCCGCGATGGGTGCGGCGACCTGACCGACGATCGGCAGGGTCAGGAAGGATGCGCCGAAGCCGAGGGCCGCACCGCCCGCCGCGCCGATGCCCACGAATTTGAGGATGGTCGCGATGCGGCTCGGGGGCTTCGCGGCGATGGCACCGGTGGTGGCATCGGCCGTCGCGCTCGCACCTGCGGCCGGGGCGGTCGCGGCCGTGCCCGCGCCGCCCTGCTGCGCCGCCGCCGTCTGCGTGGCCTGGGCGATGACCTGCTGCTGCTGCGCCGGGGTCAGCTGCTGGAGCTGGGCGAGCGCCGCGGCCTGCTGGTTCGCAGGCAGCTGCTTCACCATCGCCTGGAGCTTGGCATCGAGGGGATACGACTGTGCGGGCACGCTGGCGCCCGTGGAAGCTGCTGCGACGGTCATGGTGACTCTCCGGGGGGAGGTGGTGTCGAGTCGTGGTCAGCGGCTCGAGCGGTCTCCTGAACATCGTGAATCGCGCGGATCGGTTTCACGGAAGTCGCACAGCTCCACCGAAAAGCACCGAAACCGGCCTCACCGTGGCCGCCCAGGTCACTGCCGTCAGCTCGGCAGCACGAGCGCGAAACGAGCAGCGAGCTTGCCCGGTGCAGCGAGCAGGTCGTTGGCGCGAACGCTGCCGGTGCGCTCTGCATGACGCGCCAGCAGCTCGCGCAGGTGGGTGACCTGGCCGGCATCGGGTTCGGCGATGCGCGCCGTGCGCGCGAGGCGGGTGCGAAGCAGGTCGTCGTCGGTGTCGACCAGCACCCACAGTGCACCGCCCGACATGCCCGAGGCGACGTTGCGCCCGGTGTCGCCGAGCACGACGACCGTGCCGCCGGTCATGTATTCGCAGAGGTGGTCGCCCGCACCCTCGACGACGGCGTCGGCGCCGCTGTTGCGCACCGCGAATCGCTCCCCGACGGCTCCCGACGCCAGCAGCGTGCCCGACGTCGCGCCGTAGAGGCAGGCGTTGCCGGCGATGACGTTGGCGCTCGCGTCGGCCGCGAGCGCGCCCCCGGGTGGGAACCGCAGTTCGACCTCGGCGCCCGCGAGGCCCTTGCCGACGAAGTCGTTCGCCGCGCCCGACAGGCTGATCCGCACACCGCGGATGGCAAAGGCAGCGAGGCTCTGTCCGGCGATGCCGGTGAACTCGAGGTGCACCGAGCCGGGGGCGAGGCCGTGACGACCGATCCGCTCGGCGATGTCACCCGAGAGGCGCGCACCCAGCGTGCGGTCGTCGTTGAAGATCGTGCGCTGCACGTGGATCGGCTCGCCGCCGGCGGCCAGCGCGTCGAGGCCGGTGCCGACCATGCGGGCGAGGCGCGCGTCGAGCCCGTGGTCGACGCCGGTCGGTCGATTGGGCTCACCGTGGTCGCGACGCGGCCACTCGAACGGCACGCCGGGCGTCGCGAGCATCGCGCTGAAGTCGAGCGCGCCGGCCGCGGGATGGTCGGCGTCGACGGCGAGCAGCTCCGGGCGCCCGATCACCTCGTCGAGGCTCCGCGCGCCGAGCGAGGCGAGCAGCTCGCGCACCTCCTCGGCGATCAGCATGAGGTACGCGGCGACCTGGTCGGGGCGTCCCGGGAAGAGCGCGCGCAGCTCCGGGTTCTGGGTCGCGATGCCCACCGGACACTGGTCGTTGTGGCAGGTGCGCGCCATCTTGCACCCGGCCGCGATGAGCGCCGAGGTGCCGAACGAGAACTCGTCACCACCGAGCAGTGCGGCGACGATCACGTCGCGCCCCGTGCGCAGGCCGCCGTCGACGCGCAGGCGCACGCGCCCGCGCAGGCGGTTGGCGACGAGCACCTGCTGCGTCTCGGCGATGCCCCATTCCCAGGGCATGCCGGCGTGCTTGATCGAACCGAGGGGGGAGGCGCCGGTGCCACCGTCGGAGCCCGAGATGATGATCGTCGCCACGCGCGCCTTCGCGACGCCGGCGGCGATCGTGCCGACCCCTGCCTGGCTCACGAGCTTCACGCTGATGCGAGCGGTGGGATGCACCGACTGGAGGTCGAACGCGAGCTGCGCGAGGTCCTCGATCGAGTAGATGTCGTGGTGCGGGGGCGGGGAGATGAGCGACACGCCGGGCGTCGTGTGGCGGATGCGGGCGATCTCCTCGCTCACCTTGTGCCCGGGGAGCTGGCCCCCCTCGCCGGGCTTGGAGCCCTGGGCCATCTTGATCTGGAGCTCCTTCGCCGAGCGCAGGTAGGCGGGCGTCACCCCGAAGCGTCCGGAGGCGACCTGCTTGATGTCACTCTGCAGGTTCGTGCCGAAGCGCTCCGCCGATTCGCCGCCCTCACCCGAGTTCGACGCGCCGCCGACGAGGTGCATCGCGGCGGCGAGCGTCTCGTGTGCTTCGGCGGAGAGCGAACCGTGTGACATCGCGCCGGTCGAGAAGCGCCTGACGATCGCGCTGGCGGGCTCGACCTCGTCGAGCGGCACGGGGGCCATGCCGGGTGCGGGGTGCAGGCGCAGCAGGTCGCGCGGGTCGACGGCCGGCCGGTCGTGCACGAGGTCGCGGTAGGTGGCGTAGTGCTCGCGCGCCGCACCGAAGCCTGCGCCGAGCGGATCCTCGACACCCACCGCAGCATGCAGCGCGGTGACCATCGCCGGCTCGAACGCGTGCTGTTCGCCGCCCCGACGGAACTTGTAGAAGCCGGGGCTCGCGAGGGCGTTCGCGCGATCGTCGGGGGCGCCGAACCACGCGCGCGCAGCGGCGGCGTGCCGCGTGGCCCGCGCACCCATCCAGGCGTAGCCGGTCGAGCCGGGCCGCAGGGTGATGTCGGTGAAGTGGCGTGCTGCGACCGCCGGATCGAGGCCGACGACCTCGAACACGTGCGCGCC
>JAOPYW010000070.1 GCA_025964405.1 Thermoleophilia bacterium
GATGACATCGCAGCTCCGATGCACCGCACCCTCGAGCAGCTCCGACGTGAGCTGGCCGACATTGAACGGCGGCGCGTCGGTGCCGACCATGAGCTCGTGCAGCAGGTGCGCGGCCTGGAGCGCGCCGCGAGCGGGTTGGCCACGGCCCTGCACTCGCCGAAGGCGCGCGGTAGATGGGGGGAGCTTCACCTCCGCCGCGCCGTCGAGCTCGCCGGGATGGTGAGCCACTGCGACTTCTACGAACAGGGTCGCCACACGGCTCCCGACGACGCCCGCATCATCCAGCCCGATCTCATCGTCCGCATGGCAGGAGGTCGGTGCATCGCCGTGGATGCCAAGGCGCCGATGGATTCCTGGATCGCGGCCGTCGAGACGAGCGACGCCGCCGAACGCCTCGAACGGGAATCGGAGCACGCGCTGCGCGTTCGCAGTCACGTGCGCGAACTCGCGTCTCGTCGCTACGGCACCGCACTTCCGGGCGGGGCCGCCCTGGTGGTGCTCTACCTTCCGGCGGAGGACCTCCTGCGCGCCGCGCTCGAACGAGATGCGTCCCTGCTCGAGTACGCCGCCACCCAGGATGTCGTGCTCGCAACCCCGAGCTCCGTCATCGCCATCCTGCGTGGGGTGGCCCAGGGGTGGCGAGAAGCGTCGTTCGCGGAGAACGCGGCGCGCATCACGCGACTGGGCGCAACCATGCACGACCGCATCGCGATCGTGAACGAACACCTCACCAAGCTGGGCCGCGCGCTCGACGGGAGCGTGCGTGCCTTCGACGAGACGGTGGGCTCGATGCAGGCCCGCTTGCTCCCGGTCGCGCGAGAACTGCGCGAGCTCGACGTACCGAGCGCGCGATCGGTCGATCCCATCGAACGCATCGAGCGGGTACCGCGTCCAGTACCGTCCGAGGCCTGACCTCAGTTACCATCCGTGGCGTGACCTCGACCTTCTCGCTCATCCCGGTGGCGTTCCTCCGTTCGGTCGGGGGTTCGCTGAGCGTGCTGCTGGCGGTGGATGAGGGTGATGCCCAGCTGTTCGGGGGCGAGCCCGCGCTGTTGGTCGTGCACCGCCCGGGGGCTGACCCCGCAGCGCTCCAGGTCGAAGGCGCGGAGGCCCTCGTCCCTGCGGCGGTCGAAGTCGTCGCGAGTGTCGCCACGGAACTCGCGGCGTTGGTGGACGGTGCCTTCACGAGCGCGGGCGAGTTCGATGGGGAGCTGCTGCTCGGCGCTCGGATCACCGTCGCCGCACCCGTGGGCAGCTTCGACCTGCGGGGCGACGCGTGAATCCGCACGCGGCACGCGTCACGGCGCTCGTCGACCTCCTCGCGGGCGCGGAACGCGCATGGGTGCTGACCGGCGCGGGCATCTCGACCGAGAGCGGCCTCCCCGATTACCGAGGAGCCAGCGGGCTGTGGAAGCAGCGCCGCTTCGAGGAACTCGCTTCCATCGAGGCCCTGCGGGACGAGCCGGCTGAGTTCTGGGATTTCTACCGAATGCGCCTCGATCACCTCGACGCGGCCTCGCCCAACCCGGCACACCACGCGCTCGCACAGCTCCAGGAACATGGCGTGATCGAGCGGGTGGTGACGCAGAACGTCGACGGCCTGCACGCTGCGGCGGGCTCCGAGGGCGTGCTCGAGTTGCACGGCTCCCTCCGTGAGGCGCGCTGTCGGAGCTGTGGCTTCGCCTGCGACATGCCCGACGCGCGTGATCGTTGGGCACAGGACGCGAACGGGATTCCGTACTGCAATTGCGGAGCAGTGCTCGGCCCAGGAGTGGTGCTGTTCGGCGAACCGCTGCCGCTCGCTGCCGAACGCGCCTTCCAGCTCGCCGAGCGGAGCGACACCGTGCTGGCGCTCGGTACGTCCCTGCAGGTCTTCCCCGCAGCGCATCTTCCGATCGTCACGGTCGAGCGCGGCGGCCGGCTCGGCATCGTCAACCAAGGGACGACCGACTTCGACGCGCTGGCGCACGTGCGGATCGACGCGCGCTTGGGAGAGGTGCTCCCCGAGGTGGCGCACCGGCTGCTCGGCTGAGCCCGGACGGGTCGGGCGTGTGGCCGGCGTGGCCGGATTCGGCTGACCGGTGGCCGCTTCCGGCCCGAGGGGCTGCAAACGTGCCACTCCGCCGAGCCCCCACAGCGACATCCAGGTACGCACTGAGACTTGGGAGGGTCGCCAACATGAGCATCACCACCGTCACCACCGTTTCCACACCGTCACGCTTCGACCGCGTCAGCAACTACTCGGCACTCGGAGGCCTCATCGGCGCCGGTGTCGGTGCCGGCCTGAGCCTCACGGCGCTGCCGTTCGTCGGCGCACTCACCGCTCCGGTGGCTGCCGCCATCGGCGGTGCCGCCGGCCTCGTGATCGGTACGGTCGTGGGCCTGTTCCGCACTCGCAACCACTCGGTCGCCATCAACCAGACGACTGCGGGCGCCGGCCAGCTCGGCACGCCGCCCCCGGCTCCCGCTCGCACCCAGCTGCCGCCGCCGCTGCCTGCCTGAGCAGCCCCTACGGATCGACCACCGCTCCACGTACGACGAAGGCCCGGCACCGGATCACGGTGTCGGGCCTTCGTCGTACGAATGTGTGGAACGCTCGATCAGGCGTGGCGGGCGGTGACGAACTCGCCGGAGGTGGCGGGCACCTCGAGCAGGCGGTGGAGCAGGTTGGAGAGGAGGATGCGGGCCTGCGGCGTGCCGCGGCGATGCGCCAGGCGAGCCAGGTCGGTCGGCCGCAGCAGGATGCCACGGCGGTAGAGCAGCGCCGTCATGCCGATGCGTACCGCGTTGACGTGTACGAGGATGCCGAGTGTGAGGGCGATCAGGCCGATGATCGCAGCGATCCAGCTGGCCGCACCCGTGTAGGGGAGCTCGCCAGCCGTGCCCCCGCCGGTCGCGGTCGCTCCGGCCGCAGCTGGGGCGGTCGTTGCAGTGGCAGCGGCAGCGGGTGCGGCGGCCACTGCGGGCACCACGGCGGCAGCGCGCGTGGCGGCCTTGCGGGCGGCGGCGCGGC
>JAOPYW010000372.1 GCA_025964405.1 Thermoleophilia bacterium
GAGTGCGGCGCGGGGCGCGCGGCGCCGGATGCTGCGAGCGTCGTCGCTCAGCAGCTGAAGCTCTGGCCGCACCCGCACGAGCCGGTCGAGTTCGGGTTCTCGATCGCGAAGCCCTTGCCGTTGAGCCCGTCCTGGAAGTCGACGACCGCACCGTTCAGGTACTCGGCGCTCGTCTCGTCGACGATGACGCGCACGCCGCCCTGCTCGTAGATGAGGTCATCGGAGTGCTGCTCGGTGTCGAACCCGAGCGCGTACTGGAAGCCGCTGCAGCCGCCGCCCGTCACCGCGATGCGCAGCGCCTGCGGCTCGGTCTCCTCGGCCAGCAGCGTCGTGATCTTCGACACCGCAGCGTCGGAGAGGCTGAGCGGGGCAGGCTTCGTGGTGGTGTTCTCGACGGTCTCCATACGTCAGATCATGCCACAGGAAACGCTTTCGTACGCCTCCCACCCGCGAATTCGGCCGGCGCTGCCTCGCCGGTGCACCACCCGACCGCACCCATCGCCGTCGTTACCGCCACCCGCGCGTCGGGTAGGGCTCGACCATGAAGCTGCTCATCCTCGGCGGCGCCGGCCTGAGCGGTACGGCGATCACGCTCGCCGCACTCCAACGCGGCCATGACGTCGTGGCCGTGCATCGCGTCGGCTCCGGCACGCTCGCCCAGGTCGTGCACCCCCGCCTCACGGAGTTCGTGCGCAACCGCGCCCACGGCCACGCGGGCCTCGAGCAGCTCGGACCCTTCGACGGCATCATCGACGTGTCGGCGCGCGTGCCGGCGATCGTCGCCGACGCCGTGATCACGCTCGACGCACCGCACACGCACTGGGTGCAGGTGTCGTCGGGCTCGGCCTACGCCGACGTCTCGGTGGAGCTGCGCGAGGGCGCGGCGCTCGCGCACTTCGACGACCCGGCCCTCGAGGCGCGGGCGAACCGCGAACTCGACATCCAGCTCGGGTGGGAGCACTACTCCGCCGCCAAGGCCAACTGCGAACGCATGCTCGCGCGGGGCGTGCGCGACTCCGCGAAGCGCGTGACCATCCTGCGCCCGGTGCTCATCACGGGCGCCTACGACGACACGCTCCGCTTCCCCTACTGGGTGGAGCGCATCGCGCGCGGCGGCGTGGCGCTCGCACCCCCGGCCGACGGTCTCGTGCAGCTCGTCGACGCGCGCGACCAGGCCGAGTTCGTGCTGCGCTGCGTCGAGCAGCGCATCGCGGGTTCCTACAACCTCGCCGCGCCGCTGGGGTCGACCACCTTCCGCGACGTGGTCGAGGCGGTGTCGGCGTCGGTGCGCGCCCTCGGCGCCGAACCGGCTCGCGTCGTGCATGCGCCGGCCGGCTTCCTCGCCGAGCACGGTGTCGAGCCGTGGAGCGACCTGCCGGCCTGGCTGCCGAGCGATTCCCCGGCGCGCGGCATGGTGCAGGCGCACTCCGACCGCGCCCGCGGCGCCGGCTACGTATCCCGACCGCTCGCCGACACGGTGGCCGCGGTCCACGAGTGGCTGCTCACCGACCCCACGGCGATCGGACGCGTGCGCGCCGGCATCGAGCGCCCGGGCCTCGATCCCGCGCGTGAGGTCGAGCTGCTCGCCCGCCTCGACGCGCCCCAGCTGCAGATCGACATCCCCGCCACGACCTGACCCGCCCGAACGGAACCCGATGCCCCTCGTCCACACCACGTCGCACCCGCCCTCGCTCCTCGGGCGCGAGCGCTCCGCGATCTTCGTCATCGACGTGCAGGAGCGGTTCCGCCCACACATCGCAGGCTTCGCGGAGCTGGTCGCGTCCATCCGCCTGCTCGTCGAGGGCGCGCGGCTGCTCGGGGTGCCGGTGGCCTACTCCGAGCAGTACCCGCAGGGCCTCGGCCCGACGGTGGCCGAGCTGCTCGACGTGATGCCCGACAGCGCGGCCTCGTTCGAGAAGGTCGAGATCTCCGCCGCCGCCGCGCCGGGCTGGGTCGAGCTGCCCGCCGGCGTGCGCGACGCCGAACAGCTCGTGCTCGTGGGCATCGAGGCGCACGTGTGCGTGCGCCAGACCGCGCTCGACCTGCTCCACCAGGGCCGATCGGTGCACGTGCCCGTCGACGCGATCTCCAGTCGCAGCATGCAGGCCCGCGACGTCGCACAGCGCGACATGGCCCGGGCCGGCGCGCACCTCGCGACCGTCGAGCAGGTGCTGTTCGACTGGCTGGGGGTGGCCGGTACCGACGAGTTCCGCGCGGTCCAGGGCCTCATCAAGGCCCGAGACGCCGTTGCTCGCGCCACCTGAAATGCTTCGCGTTCGCTCGGGTGGATTCCACCTGCGTGCGCGGCAGGCCGATACCTCGCGCGTATGAGCACGCCGCAGCACCCTGCCGAGATCCACGTCGTCGCCGCGCCCACCGAGGCGTTCCTGCTGCGCGTGCAGCTCCTCGCCGCCTCCATCCGTCGCAACGCGGGCGACTTCGCGACGAGCCGCATCGTGGTTACCCTCAGCCGTGACGTCGAGCCGTGGGACATCGATTCCGCGTTCTCGTGGTCGCGCGAGCTCGGGATCGAGTGGCGCTGGGTCGACGCCCAGACCTGGGCCGACCACGACATGTTCGGTTCGGCACTCAAGCGCTTCACCTACGAGGTCGACGCGCCCTACGTCATCCATCTCGACGCCGACACGCTCGTCACCGGCCCCCTCGACCGGTTGCCGTCGGTCACCCGCGACAAGTTCGGTGGTGTGGTCGCACATGTCGCACCCGCCGCGTTCCAGGTGCCCTTTCGCGACGGCCGCATCCATGACGGCGCCGACTACTGGGCGCAGCTGCACGAGGCGGCAGGCCTCGACGCGCCGCAACTGACGAGCGAGCACACGGGATGGGGGCTGATGGATGCCGATCCGGCACGCCGCTGGTGCCCGCCCTACTACAACCTGGGCATGCTGGCGGGCGAACGCGGCGTCATGCAGCGTGTCGGCGCGCAGGTCATGCAGCAGATGGCTACCGTCGAGTCGCGGATCGATACCCACTTCCGCTGCCAGCTCGCCGTGGCGCTCGCGCTCGCCGCGACCGACACGCCCTCGACCGACCTGTCGATGCGGTACAACTTCCCGAACGACGAGCGTTTCGCGGGCCGCTACCGCGAGGCCCTGCTCGACGTCCGCGTGCTGCACTACCTCCGCGACGGGGAGTTCGAGCGTGAGCGTGACACGGCGTCGCTCAGCGCCCTCGACTCGTTCCTTGCGCGCCCGATCACCTCGGCGGTCGACTCCCAGCTCCAGCGCACGCTGCGATCGCTGCGGAGCGGGCTGGGCGACACGAAACTCCCCGACGCGCACTACGCGCCGGGGCACGCGCCCGCCATCGCTGCGCTCGCTGCCGTCGCCGAGGTGCAGGGTGGCTGAACGGTTCCCCTATCCCTTCGCGCGGCCCCTCGTGCCGCGCCCCGCGGCGTGGATCGGCTACCTCGAGGAGTCCTACGACGCCCGCTGGTACACCAACCGCGGTCCGGTCGTGCGCAGGCTCGAGGCGCGCCTCGCCGCCGACGTCGGCGGCGGACGCGAGGTGGTTGCGACCGCCAGTGCGACGGCCGGCCTCACCGCGGTGCTGCTCGCACTCGACGTTCGCGGGCCGATCGCGGTCCCCGCGTTCACCTTCCCCGCGACCATTGCTGCGATCGAACTGGCCGGCTGCACTCCGGTGTTCTGCGACATCGATCCGGCGACCTGTGAACTCGACCCCGACGACGCCTGCCGAGCGATCGAGTCGTTCGCCTGCGTCGCCGTGCTGCACGTACGCACGTTCGGCTTCTGTCACGACCTCGCGCCGATCGAGGCAGTCGCAGACGCCGCGGGCATTCCGCTCGTCGTCGACGCGGCGGCAGCATTCGGGGGGAGGACGGCGGCCGGCATGCCGGCCGGTCGTGCGGGTGCCGCCGAGGTCTTCTCCTTCCACGCCACCAAGGTGTTCGCAGTCGGGGAGGGCGGCGCGGTGGCCGCGTCGCCCGAGCTCGCCGAGCGCATCCGGCACGTGGCCAACTTCGCGATCGACGGCGCTGACGTGACGACCCGGGGCCTCAACGCCAAGATGCCGGAGACCACGGCAGCGATCGCCTTGGCGGTGCGCGACGAGCTGCCGCGCCACCTGGCGGTCAGGGCGCAGGCAGCTGCAGTACTCGGCGCGATCGCCGTCGCGCATGGCGTCGCGCTTCCGCACGTCGTCGCCGGCGCTCCGCCCATGCAGTGCCTGCCGATGGTGCTCGAATCGGCGCTCGCACGCACCGCGTTCGTCGAGGCCCTCGCCGCTGACGGCATCGAGGCGCGTTCCTACTACTGCCCGGGCATGCATCGCCTCACCGCGTGGCGCGCCGCCCCGGGCGCGGCGCGCGAGCTGCCGGTCACCGACGACATCACGACCCGCATGGTCTGCGTCGGCCTCTACTCCGACCTCGTCGGAGCGGAACTCCAGTTCTTCTCGCGCGCGTGTGAGACGGCCCTCTCCGCCGCAGTCCGAACCGGGCAGCCGATCGAGGCAGCAGCGTGACGTCCACCCACGCACCCCTCGGGCGTGAGGAGCTCCTCGCCCTGGGCATCGGCTCCTGTGGCGCGCACGTCGCCGTCGACCGGTTCGCGCGCCTCGTCGGCATCGAGCGCATCCACCTCGCGGCCCACGTCCGCATCGACGCGTTCTGCGTGTTGAGCGCGGGCGCTGGTGGCATCCACGTCGGCAACTACGTGCACGTCGGTGCACACGGCTTCATGGCCGGTGCCGGGCGCATCGACATCGGCGACTTCGCCACGATCTCCGGACGCGTGTCGATCTACTCGAGCAGCGACGACTATGTCGGGGGAGCGATGGCGGGGCCCATGGTGCCCGCCGCACTGCGCGACGTCGACGATGCGCCCGTTCACGTCGCGCGGCACGCCCTCGTCGGCGCAGGCAGCGTGCTCCTGCCGGGCGTCACCGTCGGCGAGGGCGCTTCTGTTGGTGCGCTCAGTCTCGTGCGCGCTGACGTCGAACCGTTCGCGCGGGTCGCCGGCATCCCGGCGCGCCGCCTCGGCGAGCGCGGTCGCGGCATGCTCGACGCCGAGCAGGAGCTGCTCGCACGCCTGCAGGGCGGCGGCGGCGCGTGAACGCCTGAGGAGTAGCGGGCCAGTGGGTGCGTGCGGAGCGAACGGGCCAGCACGCGACTCCGACAGCGCGTCGGTTTGGGGCCTTGATCGCGGCGGTACCATGTAGTCGCTGCGGCCCCGGAGGCCGTGGCGACAGCCCCCGACCCGCAGGTAGCCACCGTGTCGAATCCCTTTGACGTCACCTTCGACGAAGACCCCGAACTCGACCTCGAACTCGAGGACGAGGAAGCCGAGGAGGACGACCTCGTGTTCGTCTCCGCCGGCGCCGCAGCCGAGGAGGAGGTCGAGGATGGCGCCGCTCCCCTCGTGGATCCCGTGGTGTTCCCCGCCTGGCGCGACAGCGACGAGTTCGAAGCGCTCACGACCCCCGGTGGCCAGAACGTCGTGCTGCGCCTCGACGCCGACGCCGACCTCACGCAGCCCCAGTCGCAGTTCACGATCGCGTACTGGCCCGCCGAGTTCATCGTGCCGCTCGAACAGGGCGACGGGCTCTGGTCGGTGGAGGCCGCACAGCACTACGCGCAGGTCACTGCCGAGGAGGCGGGCGACGCCTACATCGACGAGGGCGTCACGTGGGGCACCGTGCAGCGCGCCGAGGGCGTGACCGAACTCGGTCGCTACGAGCGCAATGACGTGTTCCACGTCGTGGTACTGCTCGAGCTCGACGACGCGCAGTCGGTGGCGTTCGTGGAGCTGGAGGAGGACGAGGAGGTCTACGCCAGCCCCTACGAGTTCGCCGATTTCGACGAGGTCGAGCGCGAGGTCATGGATTTCGTCTTCTAGGCGCGGTCGGTACTGCAACAGCACCATCCCCGTTCCCGACAGACCGTTAGGGACGACGTGCGGCCGGGACGCCGCTGGGATGGAGCACACGTGGACGTACGCGGATTCAACGTACTCGCCTTTGCCGGCGGAATCGCAGCAGGCGCAGTGACGGGCAACCTGACCGCGCGGGCGATCAACGACCCGACGCGGTCGATCCTGGGAACCGTCGGAGGCGGCCTCGGCGCGCTGGGTATCGGCGCGGGTGTGGCGGCTGCCAGCTGGCGGTACGCGCTGCCGGGCGCCAACGGGGCGCTTGCCCTGTCAGGCGGCATGCGCGGCGTGAACCTGCTCGGCACCGCCGCGATGGGGTTCGGCATCGGCGCGGCGATCAGCGGCGCGGTGACGGCGTTCGCCACGCGGCACGACGGCCCGAAGCCGACGACGCCCGGCTCCCCCGCAGCGCCGGCCACCGGCGGCGCACTCAAGGCCCTGCAGTCGAACGAGTGGGTCGCCGCGAACACGACGGCCCAGGATCGCGCACTGCTCGCCGCGGCCGCCACCGCGAACGACGTCTCGGGTGAGGATGCAGCCGGTGTCGTGCGCGACATCGCCACCGACGTGGATGTCGCTCCCACCTTCTCGTCGGGCGACGCGACCCGCGTGGCGGTGGCTGCCCTCGAGCACCGCATCTCGGGCAGGGAAGCAGCCTCCGACCTGGTCAACGTCGACGCCGCGCTCGTCGACGGCGGCGCGACCCAGCTGACCCTCGACATCGACGACCCGGCCGAGCGCGCCGAGCTGGCTGCTGCGGCGATCCGCGGGGGCACGCACGGCACCGAGGCGGCCCAGATGTACGGCGCCCTGCGCGCCGCACCCGACGCCGGCCTCGGCGTGCACGAGGCGGTCGACCTCGCGGTGGCCGCGCTCGAGTCGGGCTCCACGAAGGACCAGGCGACCGCCGCGCTCGCGGCAGTGACGGCCCACGAGGCGACCTCGGCCCTTCCGGTCGGGGAGCGGGTGACCCTCGCCGCCGGCGCGCTCCGAGGCGGTTCGACCGGCGACGTCGCCGCCACGAACTACGCCCAGTTCGCGAGCGACGAGTTCGCGTCGCAGGTGCTCGCTTCCGGCGACCTCACGACCGAGCAGGCCGCACGGGTGGCAGCCGCCACGACCGCGGTGCGCACGACCGGCACCGATGCGGCGCTGACCTTCTCCAACGCGGTCTCCGACGCCAACGTCTACGACTCGGCCAGTGGCTACGAGGACGTGGTCGGCCTGACGATCGGAGCGGTGCACGGCCTGCACACCGGGGCGGAGGCCGCTCAGGCCTACAACGACGTCGCCGGAGCGCCGGGCACGAAGGACCTCGACGTGACCGCGCGCTTCGAACTGGCGGGCGCGGCGCTCGGCGGCACGAAGCCGACGGCCGACGTGATCGCCGCCTACCGGGCGCACGCCGCCGGGCAGGCCGATACGACCACGGCGCAGGATGCCCTGCTCGCCACGGGTTCGGCCGGCGCCTACGACGCGTCAGCCGACTCGGAGTTCGCCGACTGGTACGCCACCGCCGGCAGGTAGCGGCGCCGCGACACGGAACCAACGCGGGGCCCGGCAGTCGTGTGCCGGGCCCCGCGTGTCTTCACTGCCTGTCGCGCGTGGCTACCAGCCGCCACCCGAACCGCCGAGGAAGAAGTCGTACCAGTGCGACTCCTGCACCGGGGGCGCGGGGTAGGTCGGCGGTGGCGGCGTCGGCGTCGGATCGGGATCGGGCTCCGGCCGCGGCGTGGGCTCCGACGGATCCGGCTTCGGGCGCGGGCTGGGCGCCGGGTAGTCGGGCCCGGGTGCCGGGTCGCTCGGTGACGGATCGGGAGTCGGGTTCGGGTCGGGGTAGCTCGGGCCGGGCGTCGGGTAGCTCGGGCCGGGCGTGGGGTACGGACGCGGATTCGGCGCGGGGTACGGGTTCGGATCCGGCCGCGGGTACGGGTTCGGATTGGGGTACGGGTTCGGCCGCGGGTACGGATTCGGGCGCGGGGGTGCCGGACGCGGCGGTGCGGGCCGCGGCGGTGCGGGACGCGGGGGTGCAGGCCGTGGCGGTGCCGGGCGCGG
>JAOPYW010000373.1 GCA_025964405.1 Thermoleophilia bacterium
GCGCGCCAAACGGCGATGCCCGCCGGCGGCACGGGCGTACCTGCGCCTGCCAGCCGCACCAGCCCCGTCACGCGACCCGCCCGAACGCGCCGCTCACGCATCCGGCTGGATGATCGGCGTGAGCGACTGGCTTCGGTGGGCAGGATGCCCGACGAGAGCTGAAGAGGGAGGCACGATGCCGACCTCCAGCGGGCCAGTCGGGAACGCCGATCGATCCAGCAACGCCACGCTCGCGCGCTGCCCGCGCCACCCCCGCGCCACGCCGGCGCACCGCCCCACCGCTCCCCCGCCCAGCGCTTCCAGCGTAGTATCGGCCGGTATCCGACTGGGAGGCTGGGACATGTCTGAGGGAACTGCCGTCACGAGTGGCGACGCGATCGAGAACCTGCTGAGCGAGGCGCGCACGTTCGCGCCGCCGGCCGAGTTCGTCGCGCAGGCCAACTTCTCCGACGAGGCGATCTTCGCCGAGGCTGCCGCCGACCCCGAGGCGTGGTGGGCCCGCTGGGCCGCGCGCCTCGACTGGATGACGCCGTTCGAGACGGTGCTCGACAACTCCGACGCGCCGTTCGCGAAGTGGTTCACGGGCGGGGAGCTCAACGTCTCGCAGAACTGCCTCGACCGCCACGTGGCGAAGGGCCACGGCTCGCGCGTCGCCTACCACTGGGAGGGCGAGGATGGCGAGCGCCGCTCCTACACCTACGACGACCTGCTCGACCTCACCGAGCGCTTCGCGAACGTGCTGCTCGGGCTCGGCGTGCAGAAGGGCGACCGCGTCGCGATCTTCATGCCGATGATCATCGAGCTGCCCGCGGCGATGCTCGCGTGCACCCGCATCGGTGCCGCGCACTCGATCGTGTTCGGCGGCTTCGCGTCGAGCGCGCTCGCCGAGCGCATCAACGACGCCGACTGCAAGGTCGTCATCACGGCCGACGGCGGCTGGCGCCGCGGCAAGCAGGTGCGGCTCAAGGAGCTCACCGACGAGGCCCTGCTGTCGACCCCGACCATCGAACACTGCGTGGTCGTGCAGCGCCTCGGCGACCAACTCGACCACCCGCTCGGCTGGGTCGAGGGTCGCGACAAGTGGTGGCACGAGCTGATGGCGGATGCCGCGCCGCACGCCGACCCGACCCCGATGGCGAGCGAGGACCTGCTCTACCTGCTCTACACCTCGGGCACGACCGCCAAGCCCAAGGGGCTGATGCACACGACGGGCGGCTACCTCACCGGCATCGTCGCCTCGATGGAGATGGTGTTCGACGCCAAGCCGCTGACTGACGTCTACTGGTGCGCGGCTGACATCGGCTGGGTGACCGGTCACTCCTACATCGTCTACGGGCCGCTCGCGCTCGGCATGACGAGCGTGCTCTACGAGGGCGCGCCCGACTGGCCAGCCCAGGATCGCAACTGGGAGATCGTCGAGCGCTACGGCGTCACGATCCTCTACACGGCGCCCACCGCGATCCGCGCGTTCATCAAGTGGGGCGACCACCTGCCCGCCGCGCACGACCTGTCGAGCCTGCGGCTGCTCGGATCAGTGGGCGAGCCGATCAATCCCGAGGCCTGGATGTGGTACCACCGCGTCATCGGTGGGGAGCGGTGCCCGATCGTCGACACCTGGTGGCAGACCGAGACCGGTCACCACATGATCGCGCCGATGCCGGGCATCACGCACACGAAGCCGGGTTCGGCCACGCACGCGATTCCCGGCATCGACGCCGCCGTGGTCGACGAGGCGGGCGAGCCGGTGCCGAACGGGCACGGTGGCCTGCTCGTCATCCGCCAGCCGTGGCCGGGCATGGCGCGCGGCATCTGGGGCGAGGGTGGCCGCGAGCGCTACCAGCACACCTACTGGTCGAAGTGGCCGCACCTCTACTTCGCGGGCGACGGCGCGAAGCTCGACAGCGACGGCTACCTGTGGCTGCTCGGGCGCGTCGACGACGTCATGAACGTGTCAGGCCATCGCATCTCGACGATGGAGGTCGAGTCGGCGCTCGTCGAACACGAGTCGGTCGCCGAGGCCGCCGTGGTCGGCATGCTCGACGAACTCACCGGCGAAGCGATCGCGGCCTTCGTCACGCTCAACGACGAGGGCAGCGACGGCCGCGACGAGGCTGCGGTGCGCGCCGCGCTCCTCGAACATGTCGCCGAACGCATCGGCAAGTTCGCCCGGCCGCGGCTGCTCGTCTTCACGCAGGGCCTGCCCAAGACACGCTCGGGCAAGATCATGCGGCGCCTGCTCAAGGACATCGCGGAGGGGCGCGCGATCGGTGACACGCAGACCCTCCAGGACGCAGCCGTGGTCGAGCAGCTGCAGGCGACCGTGAACGCGCTGCGCGCCTGACCGGCGGCGTTGCAACGTGGGTGGCCGTGAACCCGACAGACGGGTGACGGCGTGGGACGCGCCTCGTGACACAGGGACGACTTCCATGACCTCGATCGCCGCCGCACCGCCGACCCATCGCACGCCCAGCCCGTGGGTCGGCATCGGCAGCTTCGTGGGCGGCGGCCTGGTGGTCGGCACCGCGGCCTACGTCGTCGCGGGCCCGGCGATCGGCATGCACGGCGTACGTGGCGCAGCTGGTGTCGGCGGCGTCATCGCCTTGGCGAGCGCTGCCGCCGGGTCGTTCGGTGGCTGGGGAGCTGCGACTGCGGCGGGTGGCGTCGGCATGGCCGCAGGCGCGATCGCCGGAGCGATGGTCGGCGGCGCCGGAGCTGGCGGGCGTGGCGCGTTGGCGGGCATCATCGCGGGCGCCGTGCTCGTTGCCGTGCCGGCGTTCGCGGGCGCGGCACTCAGCCAGCACTGATCTCCCTCGTCATGCGCGACTGAGTGTCAGCGCGTGACGGCAAGCCCGTCGACCTGCACCGCGCCGGTGCGACCGACGACGACGATGCGCAGCACGCCGGGCTTGATGGCGCCCGGGATGCGGATGACCGTGCGGTACTTCGCCTTCTTGGTGCGCAGCGAGAGCGTGCGGAGCTGCTTGTCGCCGAGGTAGACCCGCACCTTGCCGGCGCGCGGCCCGGTCGACGCGATGATGCTGACGCCGTGGTTCGCGCCGATGCGCGCCCGCAGCCAGGCCCCGTCCTTGCGGGTCGTGGAGAGGGTGCGGTTGAGTGCGAACTTCGAGGAGCGCTTGCTCCAGCCGCTCGAACGCGCGAGCTCGCGGTCGTCGAGCGGGAGCGTCGTGCAGGTGGTCGGGCCGGTCACCTTGTTGCCGGCGGCGTCGGTCGCCACGACGCGGAAGCACGTCGAGGCGCCACGCTTGGGCAGCCGGATGACGCGAGGGCTCGGGCCGCTGCCGGCCTGCCGCCACGTGCTCCACGCGCCACGCGGGGTGGTGGTGCGCTGCTCGACGCGGTAGGTGAGGTCGCCGTCGGCGTTGTCGGTGACGTCCCACCGCACCACGGCGTACGCACCGAACGTGACCTTGGGCACCGTGAACCGCTGCACGGTCGGGGCCTCGACGTCGCGGGGCCGGCGCGTCGTCGGCTCGGGCGTCGGTGCCACGGGCGGCGTCGCGGGCGGTGCGTTGTAGACCGCGACCGACAGGGTGGCGTAGCCGAGGTTTCCGGCGGCGTCGCGCATCGTCGCGGTCACCGTGTAGGTGCCGTTGGGAAGCGTCGTCGTGTTCCACGTGCAGGCGTAGCGGCCGCCGACGGCCGGTGCATCGATGCAGATGCTCCCGTCGACGCGCCCGGCGTAGGTGAGCGTCACGAGCACGTCGCTCGTGGAGTCGTTGGCGAGGCCGGTGATCGTCGCCGCGTCGCCGCCCGCCGACGCGGACGCATCGTCGAGCGCCCCGAACGGAACCGTGCGGTCGACCTTGACGCTCCCGGAGCCGCTGCTGGTGGCGACGTTGCCGGCGAGGTCGGTGACCACGAGCCGGTACTCGGCGCAGGAATTGTTGGGCGGCAGGTCGGTGGCCGGAGAGGCGGGGTTGGCACTGCCACGGTTCGACCAGGCCCCGAACGGCTGGCAGGCGCCACCGGCGAGCGTGGCGATGCGGCGCTGCAGGCGCCAGGTGCCGATGCCCGATCC
>JAOPYW010000076.1 GCA_025964405.1 Thermoleophilia bacterium
GAAGGAGATCGGCGCGCCGGTCAAGGTGCGCAACTTCGCGCGCTTCGCCGTCAAGGGGTAACGAGTGAGCGTCATGTCTGAGAGCTGTGGCGAGCGAGAGTCGCGACGAGCTTGCTCGTCATGACCGAGTGAGACGCGGCGTCTGCGCAGCAGCTTGCTCAAGCATGACCGAGCGAGGCGCCCGCCCTCGACCGTAGGTCGAGCAGGGCTAGTTACCAGCCGACTTCGGTCGGCACACGAACGGGCAACGCCCGTTCGAGCGATTCATCGAGGGGCCGGCGCATGCCGGCCCCTCGTGTCTTCCCGTGGCTGGTGGGCGTGCCCAGCACGCGTGTCGTCGGGCAGGTACCCAACAAGCGCGTGACGTGGGTGCACCCATGTGCAGCTCACGTCACGCACAACGACCCCAACCGACCGCGCGGCGCAGCGAGGGCACGAATGGCAGCTCGCGCGTGACACCAGCTGCACATAGGTGCACTGGTGTACGCGGCTTGTCGAGATGGGGGCCCCACGCACCCCACTCGCCCCGCGCACGCACTGCGCGCACCCGAACCGGTAGGCTTGCGGGCCATGACCACGGCCCTCGAACACCCCCGTTGGAAGCGCGTGCTGCTCAAGCTGAGCGGCGAGTCGCTCATGGGCTCGCAGCGTGCCGGCGTCGACATGGCGCAGGTCGCGCAGGTCGCCGAGCAGGTGAAGGTGCTGCACGGCTCCGGGGTCGAGGTCGGCATCGTCGTCGGCGGCGGCAATTTCCTCCGCGGCGCGAGCCAGGCCGAGCTCGGCATGGACCGCGCGACCGGCGACTACATGGGCATGCTCGCCACGATCCTGAACGCGTTGCCCCTGCAGGACGGGCTCGAGAAGGCCGGCGTGCCGACGCGCGTCATGAGTGCGCTTCCGGTGCACGAGATCGCCGAGCCCTACATCCGCGCCAAGGCGATGCACCATCTCCAGAAGCACCGGGTCGTGGTGTTCGCCGGCGGCACCGGCAACCCGTTCTTCACGACCGACACGGCGGCCGCCCTGCGCGCCCTCGAGATCGGTGCCGACGCCCTGCTCATGGCCAAGAACGGCGTGCGCGGTGTGTACGACCGCGACCCCCGCAAGCACGACGACGCGGTGTTCCTCGAGCAGGTCTCGCACCAGGACGCGCTCGTGCACGGACTCAAGATCATGGACGCCACGGCGTTCGCCCTGCTCGCCGAGCATGACCTGCCGATCCACGTCTTCGACATGGACGCACCCGACGTGATCGCGAAGATCGCCGGCGGCGCGAACATCGGCACGGTCGTCCAGGCCGGCGCACCCGCACTCACGCCCCAGGAGGCAGCACGATGATCGACGACGTCCTCAAGAGCACTCGCGAGCGCATGGAGAAGACGGTCGCGGCGACCCGCACCGAGTTCACGTCGCTCCGCACGGGTCGTGCCAACCCGGCGCTGCTCGACCGAGTGGTCGTGAATTACTACGGCGCGCCGACGCCGCTCCGCCAGCTCGCGTCGATCGGGGCACCCGAGCCGCGCCTGCTGACGGTGACGCCCTTCGACAAGAGCATCTTCAAGGACATCGAGCGCGCCATCGCGGAGGCCGAGCTCGGCTTCAACCCGTCGAACGACGGCGTGATCATCCGCCTGCCCGTGCCCGAGCTCACCGAGGATCGCCGCAAGGAGATGGTGAAGCTCGCCAAGAAGATGGCGGAGGAGGGTCGCATCGCCCTGCGCAACGTGCGCCGCGACGCGATCGGCGACCTCAAGAAGGTGCAGGACGCCGGCGACGCCACCGAGGACCAGGTGCGCGACAGCGAGAAGGACATCCAGAAGATCACCGACGAGCACGTGGCCTCCATCGACGACGCACTGAAGTCGAAGGAAGCCGAGGTCATGGAGGTCTGATGCCGCACTCGGCATCCGCCACCGAACCTCCGCTCGCCGACCCGCCCCGCGGCATCCGCGCCGCCATCATCATGGACGGCAACGGCCGCTGGGCGACCGCCCACGGGGTCAACATCACCGACGGCCATCGCGCCGGCGGCGACGCGCTGCATGACGTGACCGAGGCAGCCCTCGACCTCGGCGTCAGTGAACTGACCGTCTACGGATTCTCCACCGAGAACTGGCGCCGCGACCCCGACGAGATCGCCGGCATCATGCAGCTCTTCATCGAGCTCGTCGACCGCGAGGCGCCGATCATGCTCGAGCGCGGGGCACGCATGACCTTCATGGGTCGGCGCGAGGTGCTCGGCGAGGAGATCTGCGAACGCATGCGTTGGGCCGAGGAGCTCACCGCGGGCGGCACCAACATGACGCTCTGCATCGCCTTCAACTACGGTGGCCGCGCCGAGATCATCGATGCCGTTCGCGCGGCGGTTGCAGCCGGCATCGATCCCGCCGTGATCGACGAGGACGATGTCAGTCGCCACCTCTACCGACCCGAGCTCGGCGCGCCCGACGTGATCATCCGCACCGCCGGTGAACAGCGCACGTCGAACTTCCTCGTCTGGCAGGGTGCCTACGCCGAGTTCGTGTTCGCCGACACCCTCTGGCCCGATTTCGGCAAGCCGGAGCTGCATGCGGCACTCGTCGAATACGCACGGCGCGAGCGTCGATTCGGCGGGCGCACGAGCGAGGTCGTCTCGTGAAGAGCCGCCTCCTCGTCGCCGTCATCGGCATCCCGTTGCTCTACCTCGTCATCTACAGCTCGTGGCACGGCAACGCCGTGCTCGCGATCACGATCGCTGGCGCCTTCGCGATCGCGTCCCTCGAGCTCTCGGCGATGCTGCGCCCGCTCGGTCCCTACGTGCCGGCCTCGCTCGTGCCCGTCACCCTCGCACCGATCTTCGCGTGGCGCATGGCGGAGGTCGGCATCGTGCTCGCGATGCTCACCTGCATACCACTCCTCATGGTCTTCCAGGGCCTGTCGACCGACCGCAAGGATCCGCTCGCCGCGATCGTCGCGACGCTCGCGCCGGTCGCCTACCTCGCGCCCGTGGGCGGGCTCGTGATCATCCTGCGCCAGGCCGAGGCGGGCTTCGACCTCGTGTTGCTGCTCGTCGCCGCCGTCTTCGCCAACGACACCGGCGCCTACTTCACCGGCCGCGCGATCGGCAAGCACAAGCTCTCACCGCGCATCAGCCCCAACAAGAGCATCGAGGGCTTCGTCGGGGGAGCGCTCATCGGCACCTTCGTCATGTGGTACGGCCACTTCATCGTGGAGACCGACGGCCACGCCGTGCTCAACGGCGTGGAGGCCCTGTGCATCGGCATCGCGGTCGCGCTCGCCACCCCGATGGGCGACCTGTTCGAGTCGCTCGTCAAGCGCGCTGCCGGCGTCAAGGATTCCGGCGCGATCCTCGGTGAGCACGGCGGAATGCTCGACCGCATCGATGCGCTCCTGCTCGCCATCCCGACCTTCTACGTCGGCTGCTTCCTCGCGGGTGCGCTGTGACCCGCCGCGTGGTGGTGCTCGGGTCGACGGGCTCGATCGGGGTGCAGGCGCTCGACGTGCTCGCCGAGGGGCGCGGCGCCGAGCTCCCGCTCCAGCTCGTCGGCCTCGCCGCCGGCACCAGCTGGCAGCCCGTGCTCGCACAGGCCAGCGCCTTCGCGGTCGACACCGTCTACTTCGCCGACCCCGCAGCAGCCGACGCGGCGCGCACCGCCCTCGGCGACCTCGCGACCGACGGCACGCTGCACGTGGTCGAATCGATCGACGAGCTCCTCGACCGCACGCAGCCCGATGTCGTGCTCAACGCCGTCGTGGGCTTCGCCGGCCTGGCAGCCTCGATCGCCACGCTCGAGCGCGGCATCGACCTCGCGCTCGCGAACAAGGAGAGCCTCGTCGCCGCCGGCGCGCTGTGCCTGTCGATCGCCGAGCGCACCGGAGCACGCATCATCCCGGTCGATTCCGAGCACTCGGCACTCCAGCAGTGCATGAGCGACTCGCCGCTCGAGGAGATCAGCTCGCTCGTGCTCACCGCCAGTGGCGGTCCGTTCCGTGGACGCGTGCGCGCCGACCTGGCGAACGTCACCGTCGCCGAGGCGCTCGCACATCCCACCTGGAACATGGGTGGCAAGATCTCGATCGACTCCGCCACGCTCATGAACAAGGGCCTCGAACTCATCGAGGCGATGGTGCTCTTCGACCTGCCGGCCGACGACATCGAGACGATCGTGCACCCGCTCAGCATCGTGCACGCCCTCGTGCGTCACCGCGACGGGTCACTGCTCGCGCACCTCGGGTGGCCCGACATGCGCATTCCGATCGCCTGGGCCCTGCACTGGCCCGTGCGACCCGACGTGCCGGCGCGCCGACTCGACCTCGCCGACATGCCGGCGCTCACGTTCGAAGAGCCCGACCTCGCGACCTTCCGCTGCCTCGCGCTCGCCCGGGACGCCGCACGCCAGGGCGGGGGAGCGCCGTGCGTGCTCAACGCGGCCAACGAGGTCGCCGTCGAACGCTTCCTGGCCGGTGACCTCGGTTTCCTCGAGATCGCCGACGTGGTGGAATCGACCCTGGAACGGGTCGAGGCCGGCGCAGCGCCCGATTCGCTCGGAGCTGCGGCCGACCTCGATGCACGAGCCCGCGACGCGGCTCGTTCCCACGTGGGGAGTGGGCGATGACCCCGCCCGGCGTGCTGACCTAGCGGCGCGGCGGCATGAGGCCCTCGGCCTCACGCAGCGAGCGGTCACCGTTGAAGCCGGTCGTGTTGTAGAGGTGGATGCCCGCCTGCACGCACTGCTCCGCGCCCGACA
>JAOPYW010000048.1 GCA_025964405.1 Thermoleophilia bacterium
CGGCCGCCAGCGCGGGTACCTCCTCCACTTCGCGGGCGCGAAGCAGTCGGCCACGCGACTCGCGCGCATCGACCGGGCCACGCCGCGCATCTTCGACGGCCTCGGCATGCACGACTGACACGCGCACGTCGCGCTTCGGGTTCGCGCAGCTCCTGGGCGCACCTGATGCGGCGCAGCACAGCGGGCCGAAACCCGCCGCGACCCGGGGGTACGGTCGGTGCATGTCTGTCACCCGCAAGATCGCGCTCGCACTCACCGGCCTCTTCCTGGTACTGCTCCCCCTGCAGTTCCTGTTCGCCGGGTACGGGGTGTTCAGCGGCAAGTACGACACGCACGAGCTGTTCGGCGGCATCCTGCTGCACGGCATCACGCTGCTGATGGCGATCTTCTTCGCCTTCGGTCGGCAGTGGAAGTACACGGGGCTGGCGTTCGTGCTCGTGCTCGCGATCTTCCTGCAGATCGGGTTCGCTGCGATGGCCCGCGACAACGACCAGCCGTGGCTCGGAGCGCTGCACCCGTTCATGGCCTTCTGCTACTGGCCCTACGTCTACCTGCTCATCTGGCGGCCCGCCTACGCGCACTCACTGGTCGCGGGCCCGGCGACCACGACCACCCGCCGGCACGCGACGCACGTACACGCACACGCCCGTATGCGGCGGCGCCGACGCGCCCGCTAGGCGAGGTCAGCTCGCAGTGCCGAAGCGGCGCGATGACCGCTCGCGCGCCTTGGCGGCCTCCACCTCGCGCAGCTTGGGCGGCGCGGCGGTGACGAGGTCGCCCACGAGCGCCTGCGTGGCTGCGGTGACCGCGGCAACGGCACGCTCGAACGCGGCCTCGTTCGCCTTCGACGGCTTCGTGAACCCGCTGATCTTGCGCACGTACTGGAGCGCGGCCTCGTGCGCCTCCTGGTCGCTCGCAGGCGGCTCGAAGTTGAAGAGCGTGTGGATGTTGCGGCACATGTGGTCATCTCCTCGTCGCGGGGCGCACGTCACATCCTGCCACGGCCCGCGGCGTGGGCCTGCTCAGGAGCGCAGCACGACCGATCGCGTCGCGATGCGCGTGGCGGGCCGGGCGTCGCGCGCCCTGGCCGTGAGCTGCGCGCCCACGCCGCGCGCTGCCTGCGCGGCCTGCCAGCTGAACTCGGTCACCTCGATGAGCACCCGCTGCTGGGCGCCGTGCGCGACCGTGAACGGCGCCGAAGCGATGCGCACGCGCGCACCGTCGACGACGCGGGTGAGCTCGATCGTTCCGGTGCACGACGTCACCGCCGCGGCGGGGCAGCTCACCTGCACGGCCAGCTTGCGCGCGCTGTCGACGCGCCCGGTGGACGTGAGCTTCACGCCCGCGAAGGGCGCCGCGACGATCCAGACCGTGCGCTTCACGGTGACCGGCGTGCCGGCCCCGTTCGACACCGCCACCTCGACGGTGACCTTCACGCGACCCGCCGCGGCGAGCGCCGCGCGACCGGCGGCGGTGAGCCGCACGACCAGCTGCGACGACGCGCCTACCGCAACGCGCACGGTGCCGGTGCCGAGCACCGCGCCGCCGTTGTTGGTGGCGCGTACGGTGACGCTGCCGCGACAGCCGGTGGTCGACGTCTCGGGGCACTCGATCGGCAGCGAAGCACGGTCGGGGGTCGCTCCGGTCAGCGCGAGCGCCGCGGTCGGCAGCGCCACGATCTGGGTGACGGCGGCCGGCGTGAGGGCGACGGGCTTCGTCGTGGGAGCCGTGGGAGCCGCAGGCGGCACGGCCGGCGGCGCGACGGGCAGCGCGGTGACCGTGACGTCCAACGACGCCGCAGCTGCACCAGCGGTGGCGTGCACCGTCGCGGTACCTGCGGCCGTGGCGGTGAGCGTCGCGACCGAACGCGCTCCGACGCGCGTTCCCGACGCGATCGCTGCGCCGGCTCCGACCGCCCAGGTGACGTCGGCTCGTGTGTCGCCGACTTCGTTGTCGTGCGCGTCGAACGTGACCGCCGTGATGGTTGCCGCAGCCGCACCGTCGGCGACGATGCTCGTGGCTGACGCCGTCAGGCTGATGCGTGCGGGTGCGCCCGGCACCTGCGTGATCGTGCGCGTGATCGGTGTCGCGATGCCGGTGACCGACACCGTCAGCTCCGAAGTGCCGGCGACCGTGCTCGACGTGAGCTGCGCACGGTAGTCGCCGTCGCCGAGGCCGCTCACGGCGCCGATCACCTGCGCGCCGCTCGACGTGACGCTGACGTGCGCCCCCTCGACCGGATGCCCGGTGGCGTCACTGACGTGCAGGTCGACGTCGGCCGCCGACACGCCGTCGGCCACGAGCGTCGGGGCCGGCGAGACGAACGCGACGGCAGCCGCCCCGCCCGCGACCTGGCGCAGCTCGACCGTGTCGACCTCCGCCGGCGTCACCGATGCGTCGGTGGCGGTGATCGTCCAGGTGCCCCGCGTCGCGGAGCTCGTCACGAGCGCCTTCCACGCGCCGACGCCGTCGGCCACGAGTGCGCCGATGACCGGCGCGCCGGTTGCCGGGCTGATCGAGAACACCGGCGTCGAACTCGGCGCCGGGTTGCCGAACGCATCGACTGCCGCGACCCGCACCGTCGTGGTGGCGCTACCGTTCGCGACGACCTGCGCGTCGTCGATCGAGGCCTCGATCGAATCGACCGACGCGGCGGTGACGTCGACGTGCGCTGCGCCCGTCTTCGCGCCGACCGTTGCCGTGATGGTGCGCTGTCCGGCGCGCGTGAGCGTGCACGACGCGCCGGTGCAGGTCGCACCGTCGAGGTCGAACGTCGCCACGCCGTCGGCGGTGCCGCGGTCGTTGCCGTACGTGTCGCGGCGCACCGTGGTGAGCGTCACGGAGGCGCCGGCCACGACGCTGGTCGCCGAGGGGGTCACCTCGACGCTCGCGAGCGTCGCCGGGTCGACCTGCACGTGGGTATCGGCCTCGAGCGTGCCGTACACCACGTGGATGTCGCGCTGCCCGGCGTCGGTCGAGGTGCAGTCGCTGGCCGGGCACGGCTCCCCGTCGATCGTGACGACGGCCGTCGCGACGTCGTCGCTGCGCACGTTGCCGTAGGTGTCGAGCGGCGTGACGGTGATCGCCGTCGAGCCACCAGCCGTGATCGTGGCATCGACCGGCGCGGCCGTGATCGCGTGCAGCGGCGCCGGGGTCACCAGCTGGGTGCCCGTGGTCGCGACGCCGGCGTAGGTGACGTGGAGCGCGTGCGGTCCGGCCTGGGTCGAGCCGCAGGCACCGCTGGTGCAGGAACCGTCGGGCGCGAAGGTGAACGTCGCGTTCGCCGTGACGTCGCCGATCGCGTTGCCGAAGCGGTCGAACGCGTTGACGACGTACGTGTGGGCTCCACCGGCGACGCTGGTAGCGGCGACCGTGTCGAGTGCGAGCCGGTCGGCTGGCGCGGGCGTCACCGAAACGGTCGTGTCGTCGGTGAGCGCGTTCCAGGTTCCGCTGACGGCGATCGACGCGCCGGCCGTCGTGCGGGTGCACGTCGCGAGCACGCAGCTGCCTCCGGCGATCGTGAAGCCGGTCGACGCCGTGACGTCGCCGATGAGGTTGCCGTGCACGTCGAACGCGATGGCCGACGCCGTGAACGACTCGTCGGCGGAGTGCGTGTTCGCGTCGGTCGCCACGACGACGTGGTGCGCGGCTGCGGGCGTGACGGTGATCGTCGCGACGCCCGTGACCGGAAGCCCCAGGTCGCCAGCTCCGATGCTTGCAGCGACCGTGTGCGCGCCGACGAGTGTCGGGGTGCAGGTGGCGCCGGTGCAGGGAGCGCCGTCGATCGTGAACGTCGCGTGCGCGGTGACGTCGCCCCACGTGTTGCCGTAGGTGTCGGCGCCGGTCGCGGTGAACGTCACCGGGGTACCGGCAGCAACGCCGGTGGTGAGCGGGGTGACCGCGAGCACGGCGAGCGGGCCGGGCAGCACGGCGACCGTGCGCGTGCCGACCGCGGTGGCGCCGTCGGCGGTGTGCGAGGCCGCGATCACGACGCCGGGACCGGCGGTGGGCGTGGCGACCGTGGCGGTGCAGACGCGGAGCGGGCAGGCGGATCCACCGACGGTGAGCGTCGTCGACGCCGTGACGTCGCCGCGTGAGTTGCCGTACGTGTCGAACGCCTCCACGGCATATTCGACGGGCGCGCCGGCGAAGGTCGTCTCGGGACCCGTCACCTCGAGGTGCTGGGGAGCGGCGGGCACGATCGTGACGGGTTGCGCGGCCGTGGCCGCACCGATCACGGCGTGCACGGTCGCGGCGCCGGCGGTGGTGCAGGTGCGCACGGCGCAGCCGGCTCCCGTGACCGTGATGGTCGCGAGGCCCTGCGCATCGGAGCGCACGTTGTAGAAGGCGTCGTAGCCGGTGACCGTGCCGATCACGGCGTGGCCGGCGATCGTGTCAGCCACCGGGTCGAGCGCGATCGAGGTGATCGCGCCGGCCGAGACCGCCACGGGGTAGGTGCGGGTCACGCCGTTGAAGGATGCCGTGATCGCGTGCGCGCCTGCGGTCTCGGCGGTGCAGTGCACGGTGCCGCCGAGGCGGCTGCAGGTGCCGCTGTCGAACGTGACGTCGATCGCGCTCGTGATGTCGCCGGGCACGACGTTGCCGAAGGCGTCGAACCCCGTCGCGGTCAGCGTGACGTCGCCGCCGGCCACGACCGTGGTGCGGTCGGCCGCGGCCGTGAAGCTCGCCAGCGGACCGGCCTCGACCTGGGCGGTCAGGTTCGCGGAGACGTCGATGCCGGTGTTGGGCACCCGGTACGTCGCGTCGACCACGTTCGAACCGGCCACGGTCGCGAGGCAGGTCGCGCCGCTGCATGCAGCTCCCCCGAAGGTGAACGTCGCATCGGCGCTGACGTCGGCGATGACGTTGCCGTACTCGTCGGAGGAGATCGCGCGGAAGGTGCGGGTGCCGCCGGCCACGACGGATCCGGTGGAGTCGGCCGGCTCGAGGCGCAGCACGAGCGCCCTGCCCGGGTTGATGCCGCGGGTGAACGTCAGGATCGTGCCGGTCGGCGAGACGGCCATGGCGGTCTGGGTGCCCGACCTGAACCAGGTGCAGCGTGACGTCGTGCAGGTGCCGCCGCTGACCATGAGTGTCGACTGGGTGGTGACGTCGCCGAGGTCGTTGTTGAAGCGGTCCTTGGCGCGCACGGTCATGCCGTACTCGGTGCCGGCGTCGGTCTGCCCGTTGGCGGTGTCGACGTTGAAGGTGTAGTGGTCGACCGTGCCAGCGGTGACGAGGATGCTGATCTCCACCGGTCCACCGACCTGGCCGCGCACGCGCAGGTGCTGGGAGCCGGCGGTCGAGAACGCGTTGGCGGCGTAGGGATCGAACGCGACCCAGTTGTTGAGGGCGAACTGCTCGCGCTCCCAGGTCTGCTGGCCCGGTGCCACGTTCGAGACGAAGTCGCCGTCGGGGTCGAGCCCGCGCACGGTGAAGCCGGGGTCACCGCCGACGGGAATCGACGCGCGGGTCGCGGCGACCTGCACCTGGGTGTAGAAACCGCCGATCGAGACCTTGACGCTGGCGGAGGCGCTCGGCCCCTCGCTCGTCGTCACCGTGATCGTGTGGCGACGGATGTCACTCGACCAGCACGTGCGCGCGAGCTGGTCACACTCGCCACCCTCCATCGCGAGCACCGGCGCAGCGGGCGCTCCGAGGTCGAAGCCAGTGGCATCCTGCAGGGACATGCCGACCGTGGCGGGCTGGCCGGGGAAGACCGTCGCGGGCGTCGTCAGCGCGAGCGTGGTGGCCGGGCCGACGACACGGATGCGCCGGGCGACCGCGCGCTTCATGCCGCGGTCGTCAGACAGCTCCGCCGTGAGCAGGTGGGCGCCCGGCGCGAGGGAGGCACCGCTGATCGTGCAGGTGTCGCGCAGCTGACGGCCGATGAAGTCGATCTGCGGCTGCGCGGCCCGGCAGTCGGACGGGAAGTCGACCAGCTCCGCACCGTCGACGAGCCAGCGCACGCTCAGGCTGCTGCCGAACGGATCACCCGCTGCGGGCATCCCGCCGCGCACGTCGAACACCCGGTTCGCCGTCGTCGCGATCTGGGTCAGCGCAGGAACGACCTCGGGGTCACCGCTGGGGAAGAACCCGTTGTCGGGTCCGGTGACGTACCAACCGAACGCGCCCTCGTCGTTCGAACCGGCGATCGCGACGGTGCGCGTGCCGCTCAGGGCGCCGCTGCGAACGGTCACGACGTGGTCGCCGGTGGTCTCGGCCCAGCAGCGCGATGCGGCGCAGGCGCCGTCGGGGGCGATGCTGAAGGTCGCGAGCGGATCGGTGGCGACGCCGAGGTCGTTGTCGCCCGAGTCGTAGCCGTGCACGTCGAGCGCGAAGGGCACCCCGACGATGGTCGGGCTCGTGGTGACGTCGGGCACGAGCCGGGCGCGCGCGCCGATGGTGCGGAAGGTGCTGGTGGTGGCGGTCGGACGGTAGGTCACCGTCTCCTGGCCGCTGGCCGGTGCCCACTGGCGGATCGAGAAGCTCGATGCCCAGGTGGCGGTCACGGTGTGCTGGCCGGGCGCTGCGGGTCGGCAGGTCCAGGTCATGCGACCCGCCACCTTCACGCCGTTGTCGCAGGTGCCGTTGGGCGCGATCGTGACGACCACCTCGCCGGCGGAGTTGGGCGCGTAGTTGTCGTTGTTCGCGGGGCGCGCCAGGATCGGTTGCACCTTCACGGCACCGCCGAGGTTGATCGAGCCCACCGCGGGCGCCATCGGGATCGACAGCGTGTTGCGCGAGACCACGAAGTGGATGAGCTTCGACGCGGTGCTGCCCGCGCTCTTCTCGAGCTGCCCCGTGTAGTCGACGATCAGGGTCTGGTCGCGGGGCGTGTCGCTGGCGGGGAAGGTGCAGCTCGACACGTAGCGCCCGTGACCGTCGCGCACGGGCGCGCCGTTGCACCCGGAGATGCCGCGCCAGTTCACCGAGCCGATGCTCGCGGTCAGGCCCTCGACCTGCACCGTGAGCGTGTTGCTCCGCGAGCCCTCGACGGTATCGCCGTCCAGGAAGCGCACGGCCGTGTTGAGCACGATCTGCACGCTGTCGTAGACCTCGGGCCCAGCGACCACGGCGTTCGTCGACGTGGTGGTGGCGACGATCTGGTAGCGACCGGTGACGTTCATGCGGAAGTTGCAGTTCGCGACGCCGGCGACGACCGGCACGTTGGTGCAGATGCGCTGGCGCATGATGTTGGCGGGCATGCGCCCGTCCATGTAGTCGAAGGTGACGGTCTGGCCGGGTCCCCAGTCGGCGACGTTCGCACGGAGCGGGATGTCGGTGTTGTTGCCCTGCTGGGCGCTCGGGGTCACGAGGGTCGTGACGCTGGTGCGCGCCGCGTCGATCGACATCGCGCCGTTCGCGCCGGGCTGCTGGGAGGCGGTCGTGATGACCGTGCCACTCACCCCGGCGCCGGTGTAGTTCGCGCCTGCGCCGCCCGCACCGCCGGGCGTGCCCTGTTCGAGGAAGTTCGTCGTGCCGGCGCCGCCGCCGTTGCCACCCCAGTAGCCGCCGCCTCCGCCGCCACCAGCGCCCGCGGCCGAGAAGAAGATGTTCGCGCCGAGCCCGCCTGCCTGACCCTGCGTATAGGGCTTGAAGCCGCCGGCCTTGCCGCCCGGACCGCGCCGGTTGGCGTCGCCGTGGAAGCCGTCCTGCGGGTTCTGGCCGCCGGCGCCGCCGGTCGCGCCGTCGCTGCGTCGACCGGTGATGCCGTCGCCGCCCATGCCGCTGCCACCGCCGCCGCCACCGGCGACGAGGAGCACCGTGTTGCCGCGCATCACCACGGTCGCACTGCCGCCCGCACCGCCGGCGTAGGAGAGCACGCCGTCGCCGCCGACACCGCCCTGGAACCCGTCGCCGTAACCCGCGTCACCGCCGCCGCCCTTCCAGGAGGGGCGACCACCCTCGCCGACGATCAGTTTGAGCGTCTCGCCCGGCGTCACGTCGATGCGCGCCACCACGACGGCGCCGGCGCCCCCGTAACCGCCACGCGCTCCGTTCTCACCGGCCCCGTTGGAGCCAGCCGCGCCCGTCGCCGTCACGACGATCGACTTGACGCCCGCCGGCACGACGAAGTACTGGGTGCCGCCGGTCATCGCGAAATCCTGCGCCTGTGCGGTGGGCGCGGCTGCCAGCAGGGTCATGCTCGCGAGCGCGCTGAGGACGAGGAGGCGAACGGCGCGAGGCACCGAGAGGGCGACAGACATGGAGCTCCGGGGAAGGCGGGCGAAGGTATTAAAACCTACCGATCCCACCGAGTGTATGACGCAGTTGGCTACTGGTACACCCCTGATTCGCCGATCCGTGGGCCCTTCGGGGTGCCGGCTGGGATCACTCCTCGCCGGTCAGGCGCAGGCGCCGCAGGCGTCGCGTCGCCATCCACACGGCGACGCCGGTGACGAGCAACAGCAGCGTGATGCCGGTGCCGAGCGACACGGCGGATTCGATGTCGTATTCACTCGTGCGATCGCCGAGCACGCGCTCGGTGAGGGCGAGTGACCACTGCACGATGCTCAGCTCCTGCGCCCCCGCGATGAACTGGCCGAGGAGCGTCTCCCATACGAGGGCGTAGAGCAGCCCGATCACGACCGCATTGCGGGTGACGACCGCGAGCAGCTGGAACAGTGCGCAGTAGGCGATGGCCGCAACGGTCGCACCGGCGGCAGCGGCGATCGCGAGCCCGCCCGCTTCACCCGTGAGGATCACCCCGGCCACGTAGATCGGGAGCGCCGAGAACGCGATCGCGATCGCGCAGGCGGCGAGCAGCTTCGAGAGGATGATCGAGCTGCGCCTGACCGGCTTGGCCAGCAGGTAGATGATCGAGCCGTCGCCGATCTCGGGGCCGATCGACCCCGTACCGGCGATCAGCCCGAGCAGCGGGGTGAGCGTGCCGAACCCGAACGCGACGACGAGCACCGAGGCGATCTCCTCGTCGACGCCCGCGAGCGCGCGCACGAGGATGGCGAGGGCGACCAGCACCGCCGGCAGGCCGGCGAGCACCGCAGCGCGGCGACTGCCGAGCAGCGCGCGGAAGGTGAGACGGACGATGACGGCGTTCATTGCGTCCCGACCAGGTAGGAGAACACGCTCTCGAGCGATTCGTCGGCCGGCCGCACCTCACGCAGGTCGATGCCGGCGTCACGCGCCACGCGGGGCAGCGTGCGCGCGAAGCTGGAGACGTCGCGCACCTCGACGTGCAGCGCCCCCTCGCCCAGCGCGCCGCCGGTCGCGAGCTGCACGCCCTGCACACCGGGGTCGGACATGATCGCCGTCGCCAGCGCGCGGTCGTCACTCGACCGCACGATGTACTGGTGCGGGCGCTGGGTCATGAGTCGGCGGATGGCGCGAAAATCACCTGACGCCGCGTGGCGTCCCGCGACCAGCACTTCGATCGAGGTCGCGAGCTGCTCGACCTCCTCGAGGATGTGGGAGCTGAACAGCACCGAGCGACCCTCGTCGGCCATGCGCCTGAGCAGCTGCATCATGTGCAGGCGCTGGCGCGGGTCGAGGCCGTTGAACGGCTCGTCGAGCAGGAGCACGCTCGGTTCGTGCACGATCGCGGTGGCGAGCTTGATGCGCTGGCGCATGCCCTTGGAGTAGGTACGGATGTCGCGCCCCTCGGCCTCCGACATCTCGACGATGTCGATCGCACGGCGCGCCGCTCCCCGCGGGTCGTCGAGCCGGTGCAGCTGGGCGTTGGCGAGCACGAACTGCCAGCCGGTGATCGCGTCGTACATCTCCTCCCGCTCCGGCACGATGCCGAGCACGCGGTAGATGTCGGGCCGGTCCCAGACCTGCTCCCCGTCGAGCGTGATGCTCCCCGACGAGGGCTGGAGGAAGCCGCCCATCATGTTGATGATCGTCGACTTGCCGGCGCCGTTCGGACCGAGCAGCCCGGTGATGCCGGGACCGATCTCGAGACTCACGTCGTTGACGGCGACGACGTCGCCGTACCAGCGGGACACTGCTTCGAGGCGGAGCACGCTCACAGCACCGACACCTTCCGGTAGCGGCGGGCGAGGAGGGCGAGGAGCCCGCCCACGAGCGCGAGGTACACCAGCGCGAAGATGAGCGTCTCGGGCGCCGTCGGCGGCGTGCCGGTTCCCCCGAGCGAGCGGTCGAACAGGCCCGAGGTGAGCCGCTCGACGAGCGCGTACGGCGAGATCGCCCCGCCGAACAGCTCGAGCGACGCGTCGCCGGTCTGGCGCCCGATGCTCACCACGATCGCCTGCGCGCCGCTCAGCACGAGCAGCACCGCGACGATCGCGGCGATGCCCATGCCGCGTCGCGGCGCGAGCGAGGCCACGAACAGCCCGATGGCACCGAGCACGAGGGAGAGCAGCAGCACGAGCACGAGCACCGGCACCAGGTCGCCCACCTCGTCGCTGACGTCGAGCTTCGCGAGGAGCGCCCCGAAGAACAGCACGAGGGTCGGCAGCACGAGCATCACGAGCAGCGCGCACACCGTCGCGGCGTACTTCGCCCAGAGGTAGTCGAGCCGCTCGATCGGTCGCGAGAAGTAGAGCGTGGTCACGCGGAACCTGAGGTCGCGCGACACCGCGAACGGCGCGAGCACGCCCAGCCAGATCGTGTGCAGCACCTGCAGGTTGATGCTGAAGAACTCGTAGTCGACCGGGAGCGCGTGGAGGTTGACGAACGACACCACCGCGACCATCACGAGCGCCGGCACGCACAGCGCCGCGAGCAGCAGGATCGGCGCGATCTTCGCGCGGCCCATGCGGCCCAGGCCGAACGCACCTCGGAAGGTGTGCGTGAAGAGGCTCGCCAGGCGTGCGCCGCGACCGACCCGCACGCCCTCGTGGCCGCGGTAGCCGATGTCGTAGATCGCACCGGTCGTCGCGTCTGGAGTTGGGCCTGCCGCGTCAGCCGACATGGGCGCCCCCCTCCGCGTCAGCGAAGAAGTCGGTCATGCGATGCCGTTTCGGTTCGAGTCGCACGAGGCCGATGCCCGCGCCTGCCACTACGTCGCGCACCGCCTCGCGCGCCGCCGTGGAGCCATCGGCGATCTCCAGCAGCCACGTGCCGGAGGCCTGCGTCTCGATGCCGGCGGCGGTCAGTGCCGCGACGACCCCGGCCGGATCGGCGTCGAACTCCACGACCAACCCGCCCGACTCCGCCGTCGCCTCCGCGGTGGTGGCGTGGCGCACGAGCCGCCCGCCCTCGATCACCACGACCGAATCGCAGATGCGCTCGAGCTCGCCCAGGAGGTGCGACGTCACGAGCACCGAGATGCCGAACTCCGTGCCGATGCGGCGGATGAGCGCGAGCATCTCGTCGCGCCCCGCCGGGTCGAGGCCGTTCGTGGGCTCGTCGAGCAGCACGAGGCGCGGGTCGTGCACCAGCGCCTGCGCCAGCTTCACGCGCTGTCGCATGCCCGTCGAATACTGCCCGATCGGGCGGTAGCGCTCCTCGTGCAGGCCCACGTGCCGCAAGGTGTCGGCCGCGCGCTCGCGCGCCGCGTCGGCCGGCAGGCCGCTCATGCGCGCCATGTGCACCACGAGCTCGGTCGCGGTCACGTCGGGCGGCAGGCAGTCGTGCTCGGGCATGTAGCCCACGAGCGCCCGCACGTCGCTCCCGCGCTCGACGACGTCGAGCCCGAGCACGCTCGCCGATCCCTCCGACGGCTCGAGCAGGCCGAGCAGCACCTTGATCACGGTCGACTTGCCGGCGCCGTTCGACCCGATCAGCCCGGTGACGCCCGCATCGATGTCGACGCTGAGGGAATCGAGGGCGACCACGCGG
>JAOPYW010000050.1 GCA_025964405.1 Thermoleophilia bacterium
GACCGACACGGGCATCGGCTCAACGTTCCCGCCGCTCGTCTCGGCACGAGCGACGCGACACCGGCGGAGTTCACCGAGTGGCTCCGCGCCCGTGATGCCGATCCCGAGCGGGAGCCCTTCGCGACCCGATCGGCGTACGGTGCGTTCCTCGAGGCGCAGTTGGCGTCCGCCGCGGAGGCGTCTCGTGCCGTCGGTGGGGTGCTCGAGTGCCGGAGTGATCGGGTCGACGACATCACGCACGCAGGCGCCCTCGAGGCGGTACGTCTCGCGGATGCCTCGATCGTGCATGCGGATGCCGTAGTGCTCGCCATCGGGCCGCCGACCGCCGTAGCTGACCCAGTGCTACTTCCCGACTCCGCGCAGAGCTTCGCGTCACCGTGGGAGCGCGGCGCCCTCGATGCGCCGTCTCCGGGATCGTCCATCCTGCTGCGCGGTGCCGGGCTCACCGCCATCGATGCCGCGCTGGCTCTCCTCGGAGCCGAGCCCGACCTGCACGTCACGCTCGTGTCGCGCTCCGGTGAGCTCCCGCGCGCGCACGCCGCTGGTGATCACACACCCATGACGTGGGCCGAGGAACCTGCGTGGCTGGCGGATCGCTCGTCGCTGACGTGGGACGTCGTGCGACGGGCAGCGATCGAGCTTGCGCGGGCACACGTCGCGGGTGGTGGAGATGAGCGCGACCTCGTCGACGCGGTGCGGCCACGGGTCGCCTCCCTCTGGCAACGGCTCGGGGCGGAGGAGCAGCGACGATTCCTCGAGCGCGACCTCCGCACCTGGGACGTGCGCCGTCATCGCATGGCACCGGTGGTCGCGACGCGCCTGACGGAGCTGCTCGATGCCGGATCGATCGTGCCCGTCACCGGCCATGTCGCGCACGTCAGGCAGGTCGAGGGCGGCTACGAGGTCGAGCTACGCGGTGCGGCCGACCAGCTGCTGGTCGTGCAACGGATCATCGACTGCACCGGATTCGGACGGACGGACCGGCGCCAGCACGGGTCGCTCCTCGACACCCTCGTCGCGCATGGCCGTGCCGTTCCCGATGCGCATGGGCTCGGCGTTCGCAGTGACGAGTTCGCCCGGGTCACGGACGCGAACGGCCAGGTGCAGGAGCGGCTCGTGGTGATCGGTGCGCTGCGTCGCGGGGAAGTGTGGGAATCGACGGCCATTCCCGAGATCCGCACACAGGCGGAGCGACTCGCCGAAGACCTCCTGGAGGTCGTCGGCATCGCCCCCACAGGTGCCTAGGCGAGCGCCGCCGAGCTGGCGTCGGCCGGCTGCACGATCGCTGCAGCAGCGATGCGGCGTCGTCGGGAGATCTTGGCGAATGGCGCCTTGGCGGGACGGCCGGCGACACGCTCCTCGATGAGCGACAGGAGCATCTCGCGCTGGTCGGCGTCGTGGATGTCGATGTTGTCGGTGTCGATGATGAGCACGTCGGATGCGTCGTAGCCTGCCATCCAGCGCTCGTAGCGATCCTCGAGGCCCTGCAGGTACTCGACCTGGACGTTGGCCTCGATCGAGCGGTTGCGGCCGCGGATGCGGTCGACGAGCGTCGGGATGCCGGCTCGGAGGTAGATCATCAGGTCGGGCCCCGGCACCACGCGCGTCAGGGCGAGGAAGTGCTCCTCGAGCGTCGCGTACTCGTCGGCCGACATGAGACCCTGCTCGAGGTGGCTCGTCGCGAACACGTGGAAGTGCTCGTAGATCGTGCGGTCCTGCACGCAGACGGCATCGGCCTGCAGGATGTCGCAGTGCTGGCTGAACGTCTGGCTCAGGAACGTGAACTGGGAGTGGAAGCTCCACCGCTCCATGTCTTCGTAGAAGCGCTCCAGGTACGGGTTGCCAGCGACGTTCTCGTAGTACGCCGTGGCACCGATGCGTTCGGCGAGCGCGGCGGTCAGCGTGCTCTTGCCGACCCCCATGTTGCCCGCGATTGCGACGTGCTTTGCCCCGTGATTCCCAGCTCCCAACATGCGAGCAAGTATCGATTGTGTACCGGACGCAACGGGGTGCGGATCGGCCATCATCGGCCTCGCCCGCCGCGGATGCTGGCGCGACTGAATCGGGCCTTCGTCCGTGACATGAAGCCGAGGCGGCGCTCGTGCGTCGAGACCATCGGCGACGCCTGGTCGGCGCCGCTCTCGTGCGCGAGGTCGCGGCGCTGGGCAGCGAAGACGACCCTCGTCGCGAGCTGGTAACCGCCGGCGGTCTCAGACGGACTCGAGACGTGCTGCAGTCGGTAGTCGACGAGCTCGTCGCCCTCGTGTGGCACGGCGTCGAGGACGTACATGTGGAAGCTCACGTACCCGACGCCGGCGGCCTTCTCGAGGTCAGCATCGAGTGGGATGCCGAGGGTGCACACGGCGCTCGACGCGAGGCGCATGCGGGTCTGCACGCGTGCGCCTCCCGCGCTCAGGTTGAGCACGTCGCACGGGGCGACACGTCCCTCATGGAAGAGCTCGCCGGCGAAGTGTGACTCAACGCGGAACGACTGTCGCTGCTGCTCATCCATGAGGGGTGTCACCTCGATTGCGTGCGTCGATGTGCGGAGACGGTCAGGCGACCGGCACGCGCTGCATGGTGGCCCGCAGGTCACGCGCTCGTTCGGCGACCCGGGCACGGAGGTCAGCCGGAGCGGTGACCACCGCGCGACCTCGGTACGTGAGGATCTCCTCGATCAACCACGAGTCGCCGTTCGTCGCGGTGTGCCAGATCGCCGATCCGTCGGCGAGCTGGGCCGCGTTGCGATTCTCGATCTCATAGCCTGCCGCGTCGGCGGAGAACCAGAGGTCGACCGCGCGTGGCGTGTCCTCGAGCGTGCCCGTCGTCGTCGGCGTGTCGGCCTCGTACCCGGCGAGGTCCAGGTCGCGGTCGGCGAAGACCTCGTCCTGCACGACCAGGGTCTTGATGCGGTCGAGCCGGAACGAACGGAGTGCGTCCGCGGTGCGGCAGTACGCGACCGCGTACCAGTGCTGCTTGAGACGCTGGAGGAGCACCGGCTCCACCGTGCGCTCGCTGACGTTGCCACGGGCCTGCGACCAGTACTCGATCGTGAGCGGGCGATGCTCGCGCATGGCCGTCGTCAGGCGCTCGAGCACATACGTCTCGCTGTCGGTGGGAGCGGTGGCCGGCACGGTCGGATTGCCATAGCCGCCGAATGCGTCGGTCAGCTTCGTGCGCACGGAAGCGAGGTCGCTCGACGCGGTCGCCGCGACGAGCGGACCGACCAGGTCGAGTGCCAGCATGAGGGCCTTCGCCTCGAGCGGTGACAGGCGGGCGGGGCGTCGGAAGACCTCGCCGTCGGGCCAAGCATCGACCTTGACGGTGTCGCCATCCACCTCGGCATACATGGCGTAGGCACCGGCGCCGAAGTTGACGAGCGTCAGCAGGTCGACGGCCTCGCGCAGCTTCTTGTCGTCGATGCCGTAGCGGGAGACGAGTTCCGCGACCGGCACCGAACCCTCGCCCTTGGCGTTGCACGACGCGAGGAGGTCGCTCATGAGCGTCTGGAGCAGCGCGAACTGCTCGGCACCGACGGGCGCCGCCGGCTTGCGACGTCGCGGCGCCGGATCCTCGATCTCGAGCTTCGGCAGCTCGGGCGCGAGGGTCGGCACGGCTCCAGCATGCTGCTCGACGATGGCGTCGAGCGCCTGCTCGACCTCCACGACCAGTTCGGCCGGTGCGATCGGACGCACGAGCCCGTTCATGCTGAGCACCCAGCTGGTCAGCCACGAGAGCTCGGCGTACGCCGTGCGCATCGTGATCGAGCCGTCCTCGTGCCGCTCGGTGACGTCACCCGACGTGGCCATCGAACGCTCGACCAGCCACGCGGCCGACGGATCGACGAGCAGCTCCGCCTCACCCTTCGGCTCGTCGAACTGCCAGGTCGGACGCGTGCGGTACACGGAGGCGTCGAACTCGCTCGGCACCTCGAAGTCGCGCTCGCGGCGGCTCGTGAACTTGATCTCGCCCTTGATGCGCGAGAGACGGAACTGGCGCTCGGCCTGCCGCTCGTGGCTCCAGCCGACGAGGTACCACTGGCCGTTGTTCCACACGAGGGTGTAGGGATCGACGACGCGCTCCGACTCCTCGTTGCGGCCCATGGTGAAGTAGTTGAACGTGATGGTGCGGCGCTTGGTGATCGCCGTCTCGAGCTTGGCGATGCGCGCTGCGATCTCGGGCGAGTAGTCGCTGCCCGAGAGGCGCACCTCGGTCGCGGCGAGCGCCGGGTCGGTGGCCGGGTTCTCGCGTCCGAGCGTCAGGTTCTGCAGCGCGAGGCGCAGCGGTTCCGCGTAGGCGAACTGTCCGTCGAGGAGCGAGAGGCAGGAGTGGATCGCCGTCACCTCCGGATCGGTGAGGTCGAGCGTCGGCAGCAGGTACTGCTTGCTGCTGAGCGTGTAGAGCTCCTCGCCCGTGTCGTCGTCCCGCGTCGAGCGGAGCGGCACGCCGAGTCCGATGAGTTCGGTGCGGTCGGCGTAGAAGCGGCGGGCGAACGCGTCGTCGCCCATGTGCGAGTACCCCTCGACGCACTCGCGTACGTCGCGTGCGGTGACCGGTCGGTTCATCGACATCAGGAACGCGACGAGCGACAACTGACGAACGAGCTTTTCTTTCTCGAGCTGCATGACCTCTCCCAAGGTTAGTGGCGAGCCGCCCCACGCGGTCTCGCCGATCCCACATCCACAGCTGGAGATGGTAGTGACCTGATACCCACCGAGGGTAGGGGATCGAAACTCGCTGGCCGTAAAAACCCGCTCATTGCAGAAAAAATGGGCGGCCCGGAGGCCACCCATTGCGTTTTATTTCTCGTCCATGGGGTTACGGCAACTGCGTCCGAGACCCATGGTATGGAAGCGCTACTGGCGCTCCGTCTGCGTGCCCTACGCGACGATGCTCGCGAGGTGCTGGTGCGACGGGCAGAAGTGCGATTCGGGCAGCGGCGTGCGCTGGCAGGCCTTGCCCTTGCGGGTCTGTGCCCGGCAGCGGAGCATCGCGCCCTCGGTGACCGCCCGCTCCTGCTCCTGCTCGAGGAAGCTGAGCGCTGCGGTCACGTACGTGGAGACGACGTGATGCACGCGTTGCTGCTCACCGATGGGGTAGTAGTAGCGGATGTCGGCGAACAGGCTCTTGGCCGGGTCGGCGAAGTAGCGACTGTCCTTGGCCAGTCGTTCCATCGTCGCCTCACAGGCCAGCAGTACGCGGCGGCGCCCTTCGGCACCCTCCGGCGTGTTCTCGCCCGCGATCAGGTCGCGTGTCTCCAGGTAAATTGCTCGACTGAATCGATACATGGTTAGCCTCGTGCTATGCCCGCGGGCCCCCCGGCCCACTGGCAGCGCTTCCCCTGTGCGCGTCCCCCCGAGCCATTCGTCCTGGAATGCTCGGCCTTGAGACCACTGTACGGGTTTTGCGCCGACTGGCAAGTCGGGATTTCGTCTTCTTCCGGTCGGAATGATCACATGCTTCAGGTCGGAAGCACGCATCTGGGGACCGGTAGCGGCCGCCGGCGGCCAGCAACGTGGCGCATCAAGCCCGTACGGGGCACCGGAATGCGGTCAGGTGGAGCACCCGGAGGCGGCGGCGCCCGTGCGTCGCACCTCGCGGGTGTAGGTGTTCTGGTAGCTCTTGGCGCTGAGTCGACGCTGGTGCGCCTCGGCCTCGGCCTTGTTCGGGTAGTAGCCGCTGAAGGTCACCCAGAATCCGGGGCACAGGCTCGGGTACGTGCTGCTGTCGAGCACGCCGGATTCGAAGCCGTTCTGCTTGAGGTCGGCGGCGAGTGACCGCGCCTTCTGCTCGTCGTCCTTGTATCCGGCGACGATGACGGTCCAGCCGCTCTTCCCGGCGGGCCAGTCATCCGTACCCGCCGCGGTGCCGGTGCCCGGGGTCGTCGACGTCGGCGTGGTGCTCGTGGGGGAGGTGGAGCCCGGGTCGGTCGAAGGGGCTGCGGGCGTCGTGCTCGCTGGGTCGGCTGGATCCACTGCTGGGTCAACGGCCGGATCGGTCGTGGAGTCGGCGCCCGTGTCTGGGCAGATCGCCCCGTCCTCGTCGACCGTGATGGTCGCACCCGATCCCGAGCCGTCGGAGGTGCCGGAGTCGGAGCCATCCGCCACGCCCGTGTCCTGGCCGTCCACCTCAGGGAATTGGCCAGCTGCCGCAGTGGCGTCGGCCGAGCCGGCTTCCGTCTGCTGGAACGCACCCGGATCTGCTGCGGCACCGGGATTCGGATTCACCGCCGGCTGGGTGTCGCCGAGCGGTCGATTGACGTCGCACCCCTCGAGCGTCGCCGTCTGGGTGTCGGATGTCGTTGCTGTGGTCGCATTCGTGATCGAGGGAAGCGCCGGGGTCGTGGTGTCCTTGTCACCAGACTTCGAGGCACTGCCGTCCCCGCCGAGCAGCGCGAATGCCACACCGGCGACGACGAGCACGAGCACGATCGCGAACGGCACCCAGGGGAATCGATTGCGCGGGGCAGCGGCAGGAGCGGGGGTGGCTGGCCGATCCGCCGCTCCGCCCGCGCGCTGCTGCGCCTTGCGTTGGCGACCGGTGAATCGAATCGCGGCACCGCACTCCAGGCAGAACTCCTGGCCCAGGTCGACGGGTGCGCGGCAGTTCGGACACGAACCACCCATGCCGACGCCGATCGAGCTGTCGGGATGCTCGGGGTCGAACGCGTCGGTCACGGCGTGTCGCCACGCTTGCGTTGGGCGCGGGCCTCCTTGGCGCGTGCCTTGGCGTCACGGATCCGCTCGCGCTTGCGGGCGGCCTCGAGCTTTGCGGCTGCCTTGGCCGCAGACTTGTCGACGGGTTCATCGGGCGTCGGCGCGGCCGGCGCGACCGCAGGCACTCCACCAGGCATCGCGATCGGGGGAGCCATGGGTGGCACGTCGCGGTCGTCGACCAGTGGCGGTGTGGGGAGGGTCGCGCTCAACGGGAAACCCGAGAACGGCGCGCCGCCGGGGTGCGGCACTGCGTCGAGCGCAGCGTCGATCGCCGCGTCAGCGCTCGTCGGGGGCGCGCTCCAGTCGAATCCAGGGCCGGTGTTCGGCGATACGGTCGCCACCGACTGCGACGGGGACGCGAACGCGGCGGGCGGCAGGTCGACCACGGCTGGCGCGGGGGTGACCTCCGAGACTAGTGTCGCGGGCGTGCGTGCGGCGGCTGGTTCGTCGAGCGGCGGCGCATCGATGATCACCGTCTCCGCCACCGCGGACGCTGCGAGCGCCGAGGCGTCGACCGCTCCCGAGGCGCCTGGGCCGGGTGCCTCGATCGATTGCAGCATGTCGGGGGCCTCGTGGCCGCACGTGCCGCAGAACTGATCACCCGCCCGGAGACCGGATCCGCACTTCGTACACGCGCGCGCCTGCGTGAGAGTCGTGAAGCTCCGTCCGCAGACGCCACAGAAGTTCTGTCCGGGGTGGATCGGGGCGCCGCACTCGCAGCGCCCGATCGGTCGCATGCCCGCGGCGTTGGGTGGTGCGAGCTGGAACAGTCGTTGGTCGACGTGCGCCACCTCGACCTCGATCGCAAGCACTTCCTCGCACTTGTCGAGCAGCAGTTCCTCGCGGAACCGGTTGCGCTTGTACATCTCGAGCATCAGGCCACCGAGGTCACGCAGCGTCGACTCCCGTGCCGCGACGAGGCGTCGGCGCCGTTCGTGGAGGGGCGCCGCCGCGCTCGCGACACGTTCGCGCGCCGACGGTGAACCGCCGCGCTTGCCGCGCTTACGATTCGAGGAAGCGCTCGTTCCGGGCTTGGCGCCGACGGGGCGTGTCGGAGCGGCGCCCCGTGCGGACGAAGGTGTGCCGCCCGCATTTGCGCGCGCCGACGAGCCCGCTGCCGGAGCTGCGGGTGTTCGCTGCTTGCCAATGCCGATGCTGTCGAGTAATCCCATATGCGCTGTCGCGTGGGGGGCGACGAGGGGCTCCTACCCAAGTGGTCCCCGTCAACACACCTCATGCTGCTTCACCGGAATGGTTCGGCAGGTTCGTGCTTTCCACATTCTAGGCGTAGGCGCGACCCGCCTGAACCGCTTGCTGGGTGTAGCGAGCGCCCCGCACCCGACGCGCAGCTGCGTCCATCGGGCACCGTGCGCCACACAGCAGATCGTCACGCCGCGCGGAGTAGCAGGATTCGTTCTGCCCAAATAACGTTCGTTGACTGGCGCGCCGTAGGTCGTTCGGACCACTGGCCGTTGTTTTTTGCCGTTCTGCCGTGCGATGGGACCCGGAATCCGGAACGCGGCCGGGATAGCTTCTCCGCAACGACGTGGAGGCGAAGTGAACGACGTGCAGGCCAAGGAAGTCGATGACGTGCAGGTGGGGGCGGTTCCCAACCCCCGCGAATTGATCTCGTTCATCTTCCAGGTCTGCACGACGTACGATCGATTCACGGGGCAGATGCGCCGTGCCTTCGGCCTCAATGCGCACGAGCGCATCGCGATCGCGATGCTCTGGGAGCGGGGGCCGATGACGATGAGCGAGCTCGGTGCGTGGATTCCGCTCTCCCGCGCGGCGGTGACCACCTTGGTGGATCGCCTCGAAGATGCGGGTCTCGTCGCTCGCGGAACCGATCCCGTCGATCGGCGCCGCACCGTAGTGCGTCACACCGAGCTGTCGGAGACGCGCATGGTGCCGGTCATCGGCCCGTGGATCCAGTCGATGATCGAGCTCGCGGATTCGCACGCCGAGAACTGGCCGATCATCGAGGGCTTCCTCAACGAATTCCGCGAAGCCACGAACGGGCATGCACAGCAGCTCGTCGACATGTCCGACGCCGCCATCCACAAGCTGGCCGAGAGCGCCCCCGCCGTTTCCTCCTGATCGGGGCGGATCCGGTCACGTCGACCCTGTGGAATTGTGCTGGGTTCGCCGCTGAATCGTTCGGTTTGTGTGCCGATCGGGTAGTGGGAATTGATCAGAAATGTAGGCGCGTGGTTCGCAGTGTCCGAAGCGATCGAGGATACTGGCCAGTTCGTACTGCCGCCCTTACATCGGCGTTACGGGTTTTCACCTACCACGAGATTCGGTGCACACACGGTCATTTCTCGTAACTGTACCGCGCGGTTTGCATTTTGGTGAATTCTTGCTAACTTACCTGCTTCGGCGAAATCCTTCGCCGCTGATCTACTGACCAAGAGCCGTACCGGGGGGTACAACGCATGACGAACGACACTTTGTCGACAGGGCCCGTGACTGGCCTCTCGACCACATCAGAGACCGCTACCGAGACTGGTCGCATGTCCGTCGCCCTTTCGGGCCTGTTCGCCCAGTGGCTGCGTGGCCTGACGATCAACGCTCACGAGCGCTTGGCCATCGCACACCTCTGGGAGCACGGTTCGATGACGATGAGCGAACTGGGCGCACGCATCCCGCTGTCGCGCGCCGCGATCACCGCCCTGACTGATCGCCTCGAGGCACTCAACTACGTCGTGCGCACGCCCGACGCCCACGACCGACGACGCACGGTGCTGTCGCTGACCGAGCGTCCCGGCACCCTGATCGCCCCACTGTCACGTTCCTGGAACGATTCGGTCGAGGTGTTCGAGCAGGGCTTCGACGCCGACGAGCTGCGCATCATCGCTCGATGGACCACGGGGCTGAAGGACATCGCCCACAAGGAGTCGGCAACCCTCCGCGCTCGCCGCGACGAGGAGCTCCCGGACCTCCCGACGATCTGATCGCCGTGCGGGCCAGACCGCAGCGGCTTCCTCGACGACATGGGGCGGTGTGACCTTCGGGTCGCGCCGCCCCATGTCGTTGGGTGACGGCTAGCTGTAGTCGTAGAAGCCCTCGCCGCTCTTGCGCCCGAGCTTGCCGGCCTTCACCAAGCGCACCATCGCGGCTGGCGGCGCGAATCGCGGCTCGCGGCTCGACGCATAGAGTGCTTCAGCGGCGTGTACGGCCACGTCGAGCCCGACGAGGTCGCAGAGGGCAAGCGGACCAATCGGCCAGTTGAGGCCGCCCTTGCACCCGGTGTCGATGTCCTCGGCCGATGCGAGGCCCTGGTCCCAGAGCGACACGACGTCGTTGAGCATGGGGATGAGGATGCGGTTCACGACGAATCCGGGCGTGTCGCGGCACAGGATGGGCTGCTTGCCGATCTGGGTGACGAACGCCCGGGCGCGGTCGACCGCGTCGTCGCCCGAGCGTTCAGCACGAACCACCTCGACCAGCGGCAGCACGGGGACCGGATTGAAGAAATGCAGTCCGACGACGCGTTCCGGCCGCGAGGTGGCCGCTGCGATCTCGGTCACCGACAGTGCGCTGGTGTTCGTGGCGAGGATGGTGCTCGACGCGACGTGTGCGTCGAGGGTCGCGAACAGGTCGCGCTTGAGTTCGAGT
>JAOPYW010000075.1 GCA_025964405.1 Thermoleophilia bacterium
CTTCAAGCAGGTGAACGACCAGCTCGGCCACCTCGCCGGCGACGCCGTGCTCAAGCGCCTCGCGTCCCTCCTCACGACGCACACGCGTGATGAGGACATCGTGGGCCGGCTCGGCGGCGACGAGTTCGCGGTCGCGCTCGTCGAGGCGGGCATGGCCACCGCCAAGGACCTCATCCGCCGCCTGCGCATCCACCTCGTGCCCGCGCGGCGCCAGTTCGGCCTGCCGCGCGAGTTCGGCATCTCCTTCGGGGCCGCCGTCTTCCCGACCGACGGCGACACCGTCGAGAAGCTGCTCTTCCACGCCGACGGCGGCCTCTACAAGCAGAAGGGTGCCGACAAGGGCACGCGCATGGCGCTCGCCGGCCACGCACCGAGCCTCGGCAAGGTGCGCGTGCTCGTGGCCGACGACGATGCGGGCCTGCGGGCGCTCTGTCGCGCTGCGCTCGAGGTCGAGGGCTTCGAGGTGGTCGAGGCCTCCAACGGGCGCGAGGCCATCGAGCTCGCGCGGGCGCAGATGCCCGACGTGCTGCTGCTCGACCTCAACATGCCCCACCACAACGGCTGGGAAGTGCTCGAGGAGCTGGCGAACGACGAAGCCACCAAGCAGCTGCCCGTCGTGATGATGACCGGCAGCGCGAGCCAGGAGAACCTCGACCGGGCCGATCGCGCGGGCGCCGTCGACTTCCTCGGCAAGCCGTTCGAGCCGACCGACCTCATCAGCACGGTCAACCACGTGCTCGAGCTCACCGAGCGCATGGCCGTCGCCGAGCCCCCCTGACGGGCGTCACCGGCGCGCGCGCCGCGCTACACTTGCCGCATGCGCGAGAAGATCCGACTAGATGAGATTCGTTGTGAACGCTGCGTCGACCGCCTGACGGGCGAGCTCGCGCCGATCGAGGGCCTCTCCGAGGCGCGCGTCGAGATGGGCACGAGTTCGATCATCGTCGAGTACGAGGACGACTCCGCCGACGAGTTCGCACTGGCCCTCAAGAAGGGCGGTTTCCGGGTGATCGAGCGCAGGCCGCTCGAGCCCGGCGCCTTCCACTGACGCGGCGCACGCGCGGTCAGGCCGCGGCGTCACCCTCGTCGCCGTCGTGCCATTCGTCCGAGTCGTAGCCGAGCGACTCATCGAACGGCAGCTCGTCCTCGATGAGCGGTCCGTCGGCGTACTGGGGCACCGAACCGCCGTCCTCGTCGAACGACGCCCCCGGCTCCTCCTGGGCGCTGAACGGGTTGCGGCGCACGTCCTGCAGTGCACGGCGCAGGCACTCGAGCGGACGCCGCTCGGTGTCGTAGGCGAAGAGCACGGTGTGCGTGCCGATGAGCACGGCGGCGGCATGCTCGCTCACCACGCCGGTGCCCTGTTCGAGCGCCCAGCTGACGAGCCGCTCCTCGACCTCGCCCGCGAGCGAGGTGTCGGGCGTGCCGTCGGGCGCGTGCGCGGAGACGAGTGTGGGCCCTCCCTGGTCGACGCGGTACATCGCGAAGCGCTGGCACCCCACGCGCGCGGCGAGCAGTCCGACGTCGACGCTGCCGTCCTCCTCGGCGACCGGCACCTGTGTCGACGAGAGGCGGTTCATGATCTCGGGTCCGAGGAGCGGTGCGCGGGCGAGCAGGTGGTGCGCGACGTCGACGTCGAGCTCGTCGGCCGAAGCCACGCCGAGCGCCCCGATCGCGATGCCGTGCCCGTTCTCCAGGCCGACCAGCCCCGCGTTGCGCATGCCGACCGACGCGAGCAGCTCCACGCCCGCGTGCAGTTCGAGGTCGCCGAGGGTGAATGACGCGCCGTGGCGCGCCACCTCACCCCACACCGTGTCGCTCGGGATCCGCCACGAGTGCAGCAGCGCCCCCGAACGCAGGTAGAGCTGCACGAGCATGCCGGCCTCCGCGAACAGCGCGAGCACGACGGTGTCGGCACCGAACTCGTGGGCGACGCGCTGCGCGAGTGCGTTGATCGGCCCGACGTCGAGCGCGGCGGAGCCGGGCTGCGGCGCGGCCACCCATGCGGTGATCGCCTGCGCCTCGCGGCGGGTCAGCCGCGGGTCGCTCACGACCAGCACGATCTCGCCGTCACGCACTGCGCCGATCGGCATCGCGGCATGGCGCCAGCGTCGGAGACCGACTCGCTCGGTCGAATCGAGCAGCGCCAGCGGGCGTGCGGTCGCGACGGCGTGGCGGGCGAGCCCGCGGGCGACGTCGATGGCATGTTCGGTGCGACCTGCGGCGGCGCAGATGTTGCCCTGCCCGGCCTCGGCGGGCAGCTGCAACGCGAGCGCGGCCTCGATGCCCGCACCCACGAGGATGCTGCATGCGGCACGAGCCCGTGCGAGCGGGTCCAGGGGGAGCCGTTCGGCGGAGGCGAGCTGGTCTGTGCGTCGTCTTCGGTGAGCCATGATCGCCCCGTGTCTCGGCGCATGGCTTGCGATGCTTGAGGGCTATTTGCGAATGCCTTGCTTGCTATGGAACAAGCGAGTCGCCAAGCGGCCTAGTCGAGGGGGTCGAAACCGTTCGTCCTCGGCGGTGTGGCGTCGATCTCGGGCCCATCTGCGAGCAGCGCGGCGAGGTCGATCGGGCGCCCTGCGGCGTGGTCGACGAGCGCGGCCTGCAGCTCCATGAGGTGCGTGCGCGTGCCGTTCTTCTCCGCCACGAATCCGGGCAGGGTCTTGGCGATCTCGGCGATGAGCTCCGGGGGAGCCGTGGGCCCGCCCAGCGCGTCACCGATGCCCTGCGCGATGGCCTCGAGGCGGCGGTCGGCCGGCACGCGGTCACTGATGCGTGCGGCGGCGGCGGCGATCGCGGCCTCCGAGCCGTCGGTGCCCATGGCGACCATGCGCTCGATGCGCTCGGTGAAGCGCGTGTAGGCCGACACCGACTGCGAGATGCGATTCGAGGTGTCGCCGATGTCGACGCCGAACTCGTCGCGCATGAACGCGCCGATGTGGTGCATCGTCGTGACCTCCGAGAGGCCCTCCTCGAAGTCGCGGTTCGCGCCGCGCCACTTGGCGACGTCGGCGCTCGAGTAGCCGTCGAGGGTGACGTGCGCAGCCTCGTGCAGGATCGTCTCGTTGCCCTGGATGAAGGCCTGGCGCTCCGCCTCGCTCCAAGCAGCCCACGGCGTCGTGCGCAGGCGCTGGATCCCCTCGAGGATGCCCGTGGTCGAGCGCTGCGACAGCGCGAACCAGCCCTCGGTGCCCTGGAACGTCGCGAGCCCGAGCGCGCCCTGGCGGTCGGCAGCGGCGTAGTTGACCTCGACGGTCTTGAGGCCGAGCGTCGTGCCGGCGGCGCGCGCGACGAACTGCGCGCCGTCCTGGATGAGGCGCGCCGCGGCGAGGTCGGCGGAGCCCGCGCCGCGCACGGTCACGACCATGCCCGCACGCAGCTGTTCGGGCGTGCGGTCCTGCAGCGGGGGCAGCGCCGCTGTCGAGGAGCTGGGCGTGGGGGGTGTCGCGGCGAGCATCTGCATCGGTGCATCCTCGCCAATCGTCACGCGCTCGTGCGGCAGTCGACACGGTATCGGCACGAACCGCGCGCCGCGCGTGCGCCGCGGGACGGTGTGCTTGCAGCCATGCACTCGAACCTCCCCAGGAAGCGCTCCCAAGCACGTCACCGAGAACGCGGCGCGACGTCGGTCGAGTACGTCGGCCTCGTCGTCGCGCTCGCCGTGCTCGTCGCGGGCATGGCGCAGCAGTTCTCCGGGCGACCGGCCGGCGCGATCGCGGCCGCCATCCCCCAGCGCATCGCCGCCGCACTCGAACACGAGGGGAGCACGCACACGGCCAAGGAGCGGCGCACGAGTGGCGGCACGTTGCCCGCGCGGGTCGGTCGCGACGACCTGCGCCTCGACCCGGTGGTGCCGACCGTCGGGGTGCGCCGCGGCGACCTCGACCGCGCCTACCGCGTTGCAGGCTTCGACATCCGCCTGACCGGCGAGGCCTGCGCGGTCTGCATCCGGGTCGGCGAGCGGCACTCGCTCGCCGCCGGCGCGACGCGCGACGCCAATACGTCGGGGCCGGGCGGGCAGGGCTCGGTGAGCGTCGACGCGCGCTTCGCGCTGCTCGCCGCCGAGCTCGGCGCCCGCGTCGAACGCAGCATCGGGTTCGGGTTCGGAGGCCCCACGAAGGTCGGTCTCCAGGCGCGCCTGCGCGGCATCGTCGGAGGCGAGCTCGAGGGCTCGGCCAAGCTCGTCGCGACCCGTGCCGAGCAGCGGCTCGACGTGGGAGGTTCGGCGATGGCCGGGGCGGCGGGCAAGGCCGAGGCGCGCGCCGGGCTCGACCTGTTCGGCATCAGCCTGCAGCAGACCGGTCGCGCAGAGGGCTGGGCAGGCGCGGGCGCACGCGGGCGCATCTCGGTCGAACGCCGCGGCGCGCGCCTGTCGTGGGAGACCGGCTGGGGCGCAGCGCTCGGCCTCGGAGGGGCCGTGGGCTGGAGCGGCACGATCGACCTGTCAGGCCTCCAGCAGACCCGCGACGAGGCGCGCTCGATGCTCGCCGACGCGCTCGGCGCCGTCCAGCTGCCCGATTTCGTGCACCACCCCGCCCACTCCCTCGACCTCCAGGAGCTCCTGCGATGAACACACGCACACGAACCCACGCCCGCACTCGATGGGCGATCGCCTTGTTGGCCGCCGTGCTCACCGCCGTCGGCATCGCCCGCGTCGCGCAGCGCGGCCCGGGTACTGCCGAGTCTCGCACGCCCCTCGCGACGCGGGTGGTCGCCGACGCGACGGTCGACACGCCTCCCACGTGGCGGGCGCTCGCGCGCACGCGCGATCACGCCACGTGGGGCGACCGCGGCCAGCGACACACCGTGACGCTCGCAGCGCTCGATGCGAGCGAGGCTCCGCTCACGACGATCGTGCGTGACCTGGCGACGCAGGCAGCCACGCTCGCGCCCGGAACCCGGGTGGTCGGCGGGATCGAATCCCGTGACGTGCGCCGCGGCGCACGCGGTGACAGCGCGCTGCTGCTGCGCCTACAGGTGCCGCGCGGCCGCGGTCGCGTGGTGCACGTCGTACAGGTCTGGCGTCGCGACACGCGTGCTGCGCGCGACGTCGTCGCGACCTGGACCAGCACCGACGGCAGCTGGCCCGCCGACCCGGGCGAGCTCCTACCGAGCAGCCGTCTTCGATAGTGTCGCGGCATGTCGCGACGACGCCCGCTGGCGAGGCGCGCGAGCCACAGCGCTGCGAGGAGCCCTTCGATGACGTACGAGACGATCCTGGTCGAACGCGAAGATGCCGTGGGCATCGTGACCCTCAACCGGCCGAAGGTCCTCAACGCCCTGAGCGTGCAGCTCCTGACCGAACTCATCGACGCACTCGAGGAGCTCGACCGCGATCCCGAGGTGCGCGCGATCGCCCTCGTCGGTTCCGACCGGGCCTTCGCCGCCGGCGCCGACATCGGCGAGATGGCGGACGCGACCTCGATCGACATGCTGCGCAACAACCAGTTCGCGGGCCTCGAGCGCATCGCGCACTTCGTCACCCCCGTAGTCGCCGGCGTCTCCGGCTACGCGCTCGGTGGCGGTTGCGAGCTCGCGATGGCCTGCGACCTCATCGTCGCGAGCGAGACCGCGACGTTCGGCCAGCCCGAGATCAACATCGGCGTCATCCCCGGCGCCGGCGGCACCCAGCGCCTCACTCGCGCCGTGGGCAAGGCCCTCGCGATGGACATGGTGCTCACCGGCCGCTCGATCAGCGCCGTCGAGGCACGCGATGCCGGGCTCGTCGCCCGCATCACCGCGCCCGAGGCATGGCGTGAGGAGACCCTCGCGGTCTGCCGCACGATCGCGACCAAGAGCCCGATCGCGCTGCAGATCGGTCGCGAGGCCGTGAACGCCGCGTTCGAGACGACCCTCGCCGCGGGCATCATGTTCGAGCGCCGCGCCTTCCACGTGCTGTTCTCGAGTGACGACAAGCGCGAGGGCATGACCGCATTCGTGGAGAAGCGGGCCCCCGCCTTCTCCGGTTCCTGACCCGACGCCTCGCCCCGCATCGCACCCGAAGGGACCACCATGGCCGACGAACCACTCGAGACCATCGCGTACGACGTGACCGAGGGCGTGGCGACCGTCACGCTCGATCGTCCCGAGAAGCGCAACGCGATCAACCACCAGATGCACCTCGACCTGCAGGTGGTGTTGCGCCGCCTCGGGCGCGACCGCACGGTGCGCGCCGTCGTGCTCACGGGCGCGGGAAGCGGGTTCTGCGCGGGGCAGGACATCGGCGAGTTCGCGGTGGCCCGCGCGGCAGACGAGTTCCGGGTCGACGAGCACGTGCGCGCGACCTACAACCGGCTCGTGCTCGGCCTGCGCGCGCTGCCGATGCCCGTCATCGCGGCGTGCAACGGCACGGCCGCCGGAGCGGGCTGGAGCCTCGCGCTGGCTGCCGACCTGCGCTTCGCGGGTACCGGCTCGACCTTCACGCAGGGCTTCACCAAGCTCGGGCTCGTGCCCGACACGGGTGGCACCTGGCTGCTCCCCGAGCTCGTCGGGAGCGCCCGTGCCCTGCAGCTCGCCTGGTCGAACGAGGTCGTCGACGCAGCCACGGCCCTCGACTGGGGCCTCGTCAATTTCGTCGTGCCCGATGCCGAGCTGCTGGCGAGCGCAACCGCATATGCGCGGCGCCTCGCCGCCATGCCGCCCGTCGCGCTGGGGCTCACCAAGCGAGCGATCTACCGCGCCGCGACGAGCACGCTCGCCGATGCGCTCGAGCACGAGGCGCAGCTCCAGCAGCACGCCGCCGGCACCGACGACCACATGGAGGGCGTGCTCTCGTTCATCGAGCGGCGCGATCCGGTCTTCACCGGCAGCTGACGCAGGTGCGCGAACACACGGGTCACAGGTATGGCTCGACGCGCAAGCGGGCAGGCACAGCACACGATGACCGATGACTCCGCACCCACTCCCGCCCACGGCGCCTTCGCCGGAATCGACGTGCACGCCGGTGCCGGAGGCGGCCTCGTCTCGCACCCGCCCGTCGCAGGTACGGTCACGCACTACCACGCGGCGCAGCTGCCGGAGCTCGGCGACGTCGTGCTGGCCGTGGCCCGCGGCTTCGACGGCTCGACCGGTGCCGCGACGAGCATCGAATTGCGGGCGTTCGCAGCCAGCGCTGCCGGCCGCGGCTCGCTCGCGCAGCTCCCCGCCGATGAATTCGCGCGTGCCCCCGGCGCCATCGCCTTCGCGGAGCTGTCGCTGGCCAACGCGGGCGACGCCGCCGACGAGCGACGACCCGCCGAGCTGGTGCGCTGCACCGTGAGCGACGCTGCGCCGACCGCCGAGGCCGCACGTGGCGTGGCCGACTGGCTCCGGAGCACGTGGGAGACAGAGCTGGCCTTCGGATCGTGGCCCGCGGTGCGCGGCACGCTCGACGCGTTCGCCGACAGCCAGGGCGGCTTCGCTTCCGACTGGGCGAGCGAATGGCTGCGGGCCAGCGAGCATCGTGTGGGCGACGAGCAGACCCCGACCTTCCTCAAGGTGCTCGACGCGGCCTGGCTCGAACCGCCGACCACGGCCGACGCGGCCACCTGACCCGGCCATGGCCCCCCAATGATCACGCCGCAGCGACCTCCGCTCCGCGATAATCTCGCGCAATGACCACCCGCGTGCATGTGGAGCCGATCCAGGCTCGTCCGACCGAACCGACGCGACGCCGCGGCGTGCTCATCGTCAACCCCTACTCGTCGGGCATGACGAGCGCGCGTGAACGCACCATCGTGCGCGCACTGCGCGAGCACCTCGACGTCGAGGTACGCCGCACCGAGCGTCCCGGACACGCGACCCGCATGGCGGCCGCGCTCACCGATCGCTCCGAGCACGACGTCGTCATCGCCTGCGGCGGCGACGGCACCGCGAACGAGGTGCTCAACGGGCTCGCGCTCGGCAACGACACCGCCGGGGAGCGCCCCGACTTCGCGATCATCCCGGCGGGCGGCACCAACGTGCTCGCGCGCTCGGTGGGTCACCCCAACCATCCGGTCAAGGCGCTCAAGGTGCTGATCGACGGCATCGTCGCCGGACGCACGCGCACGATCAACCTCGGCACGATGGACGAGCGCACCTACATGTTCTCGGCGGGCGTCGGACTCGACGGCGAACTCATCAAGCGCATGGATGCGCGGCGCTCCGGGCGCCGCCCGAGCGACCTCGCGCACCTCACGCAGATCCTTGGCCTCTACGCGTCGAGCCGGTTCTCGTTCACCGACACGATGACCGTGCACGTCGAGGGCTCGACGACACCCGACCTGCGCGCTGCCTTCGTGCTCGTCGGCAACACGACGCCGATGACCTACGTGGGCAACTTCGCCATGCACATGATGCCCGAGGCTTCACTCGAGGGTGGGCTCGACTTCGTCGCACCACAGCGCGCGAACGCCGCCTTCGCCATCCGCAACGCCATGCAGAGCCTCGGCTTCGACCGTGCGAAGCGGCGCCTCGTGAGCGATGAGAAGCTGCAGCTGCACCACGACGTCGCGGGGTTCACGGTGACGTGCGAGGAGCCGACCGCGGTGCAGGCCGACGGTGAGTACCTCGGCGACCGTACGCACATCACGTTCGGCCTGCTGCGCAACGCGGTCAACCTGGTGGTCTGACCGCTGCCCGGTGGGGCCCTACGCCTCGCCGAGCCCCTGCACACCACGGGGCGTGCACAGCGCCTGCGCCATGGCCACGGCATCTGCATGCGGCATGCCGCGCGACACGGCCATGGCGATGCCGAGCACCTGCGCGGCGAACTCCCACAGCGCGAGCGGACCCGAGCGCGACAGCTGCTCCCACACGAACGGCACGAGCTCGGCGGCGATCGGCGCGCGGCCGGCCGGGTCGGCGCGATCGAGGGCGAGGCTCTGGCGCACGATGCGCCCCCAGAAGGCCTGCGCGGTCTGGCGGTTGGCTTCGCGCACCGCTCCCGAACCCTGCACGAGCGTGCCGCTCGCAGCGACGATGCGCGCGACGTCGGCATCCACCCGCAGCGCCTCGAGGAGCGCGGTGCGCCAGGCGTCGAGGGTGTCCTGCTCGAGCTGCTGGCGCGGTGAGCCGTTGCGCCGGGCACGCGACTTCACGAGGCGACGCAGGGCCACGGCCCCCGCGAGCGTCGTGGTGCGTAGCTCGCGTACGACCACGGGCTGTAGCAACGGGGCCGTCGTGGGCGGGAGGGCGGATGCGCCCGGCATGCGCTGCGACCGGGTCGCAGCGAGGTCACGCTGGTCGAGCGGGATGTAGTCGACGAGCTCGTAGGCGTCGCGGCGCGTGATGCCCTGCGTCGCGCGCAGCTCCTTGTGCCGACCGTGGCGGCGCTTGCGCTGCGCGACCCAGGCGGCGTCGGGCCAGACCATGAGCGCCGCGAGTGAACGAATCGCGTCGAGCACGACCGAGTCGGCGGGGGCGGGGCTCGTACCTCCGTTGCTGGCCCGCTCGAGGCGCACCACCTCCTCGACATGGTCGACGAGCTGCGTCGCCCAGTCGGCATCCTGGAAGTCGCTCAGCTGGTAGATCGCTTCCTGCAGCGCGGGCAGGTGTTCGGGCGCGACGAGCTCCTCGGCGCGGGCGACCAGTGCTTCGAAGCCGGCGCGCGAGGCATGCGCGATGTGGGCGCGACGTCGACGCGTGAACTGGTAGGCGGTGCGGCTGCGGCGCACCCGACCACCGTCGCGGCGACCGAGACGGATGCCGCGACCGAAGGCGGTGAGGTGGAGCTGTGCGTCGATCCCGAGCTGGGCGATCGCTGCGCGGCAGGCGTCGTCGTCGAGGCCGGTGACGGCGGCGCCGCAGATCGCGCCGAACAGCAGGCCCGGCTGGGCA
>JAOPYW010000129.1 GCA_025964405.1 Thermoleophilia bacterium
CTGCGACGCACGCCACCACTGCGATGCGGGCGGCCCGCACGCGGGAGCCGTGGAGCGGGCCGCGACGCCGGTCGTCCCGCACACGCAGTCGAGCCGGCAGGCGCGTCACCAGGAGCACGAGCGCCGCGAGGCCCGTGGCCGCCAGGAGCACCAGCCGGCCCGCGTTCGGATCGTCCCAGCCCGGTCGGAAGGTCGTGGTGCCCTCGACCGAACCGATAGCCACCGCGGCCACGAGCGCCAGCACGCCGAACACCCGGAGCCGGCGCGGGGGAGCGGCGCTGAAGGTCACTGCCGCGAGCACGACCGCGACCGGCAGGCCCGGAAGCCGGGTGGCGGCCCAGGCGGCAGCTCCCCCGAGCACGAACCCGTCGAGCAGCGTCGGGGCGTCGCCGACCGAACGCGAGGCGACCCGGGCGACGAGGAGCACGCAGGCGCAGCTGAGCACGTCGGTGTCACTCGGGATGGCGAACGGGATGGCGAGCAGCGGGGCGAGGGCCGAGGGCCAGAAGCGGCGCGGGGCGAGTTCGCGCGTGATCGCCCAGGCCAGCAGCACGACGAGGAAGCCGCGCACGCCGTGGTCGAAGCCGTGCGAATGCCAGGTGGAGAGCCCGACGACGGTCGCGGCGAACCACATCCACCCCGGGGCGGAGCGCCACGGAGCGAGGCTTCGGTAGAGGGATGTCAGTCGTCGCACGGCGGTGCGGCCGAGGTCAGGTCGCGACCGGCTGCATGGCCGCGTCGAGGGCGGCCCGCACGACGTCGGCGGGCTGGTTGCCGTCGATCGGCACGAGCGTGCCGCGGGTGCGGTAGTACTCGGCGACCGGGGCGGTCTGCGCGGCGTAGACCTCGAGTCGGTGGCGCACGGAGTCGGCCTGGTCGTCGGTGCGCTGGTAGAGCTCGCCGCCGTCCTTGTCGCAGACGCCCGCGACCTTCGGCGGATGCGTGTTGACGTTGTAGGGGGTCTGGCAGGTGCGGCAGATCCAGCGGCCGGAGAGGCGCTCGACCAGCACGTCGCTGGGCACGGCGATGTCGAGCACGGCGTCGATGGAGCGGCCGAGTTCCATGAGGGTCTCGTCGAGGGCGACGGCCTGCGCGTCGGTGCGCGGGAACCCGTCGAGGAGCACGCCGGCGTCGTCGGGAAGTTCCGCGACGAGGTCGCGGATGAGCCCGATGATCACGTCGTCGGGCACGAGGTCACCGGCATCCATGAAGCGCTTGGCCTCGAGACCCAGCGGAGTGCCGTCGGCGACGGCGGCGCGCAGGAGGTCGCCGGTCGCCACGTGCCGGAGGCCGTACGAATCGACGAGGTGTCCTGCCTGGGTGCCCTTGCCCGCGCCGGGCGGGCCCATGATGAGCACTATCGGTGCCTGTGCCATGTTGCTCCTTCTACGAAGGCACAAGTCTACTAGATCGAGCGATCAGGCCGTTCGGTGGCGGGCGTATCTTTCGAGGAGCGGCTTGCGCGCCGGGGCCGGGCTCGCTACGGTGAGCTCCATCGCGCACGTCGAGACCGAAAGGAGCGCACCATGCCTGCCAGCTTCCACACAGCCTGCACCGCGCTCCGGGTCACGCGCGGTCTCCGGCACGCCTCCGCCGCCTGACGGTCGTCGATCGACCGTCGCCTGACGCACGTCGTCACGCGCGGAGCCACCGCGCCGGCCCCCTCCCAGTGATCCGTTCTGACGTACCGAACGGAGTTCCACCGTGTCTTCACACGATCCCTCGCGCATCCACGTGCGCGACACCACCACCGATGACGCGCGCACCGAATGGGCGCGCGCCTTCACGACGCTCGACCTCGCGGCACTCGGCTGGCCGCGGGCGATCCGCCACCTCCCGGCCGAACTGCTGGCTGACCATCCCGACGCACGGCCCGGCCGAGTCGTGCGGGTCGATCGCGGCGGGCTGCTGCTCGTGGCGACCGGCAACACGGCACCGATCAGGGTGCGTGACCGAACGGGCGCGGCGTCGCCCGCCGTGGTCGGGGACTGGGTGCTCGTCGAGGCCCAGCTCGATCCCACCGGCGGGGCGACGACGGGCGGGTATCCGTTCGCGCGGGGCCGCGTGCCTCGCGCCGGCGTGCTCGCCCGGCGGGATGGCGCGCGCTCCACGAGCCCGCAGGCCCTCGCCGCGCACGTCGACCTCGTGCTCGTCGTCGAGGCGCTCAGCGGCCGGCGTGGCGCGAACGCGGGACGCATCGCGCGACTCGCGGCACTCGCCGCGGCCGACGGCATCGAGGTGCGCGTCGTGCTGACGCACGCCGACGAGGCCGAGGGGCCACACGTCGAGGGCGCCCTGCGCACGAGCATCGTCGACGGCCGCGGTCTCGACGAGCTGGCCGAGCTGCTCGCCGGCGGCGCGACCGCGACCCTGGTCGGGGCGTCGGGCGCCGGCAAGAGCTCGCTCGCCAACGCGCTCGCCGGTCGCGACGTGCGTGCAACCGGCGCCCGCCGAGCGAGTGGGTTCGGGCGACACACCACGAGCACGAGCCAGCTGCTCGCGCTCCCGGGTGGTGGCCTCCTCGTCGACACGCCCGGGGTGCGACTCCTCGGCATGCACGCCGACGTGGATGCCGCCGACCTCCTGCCGACCGACATCGCAGCGCTCGCGCTCGCGTGCCGGTTCCGCGACTGCCAGCATGGCGATGGCCACGTGGGCTGCGCGGTGCAGGCAGCGATCGAGTCGGGTGCGCTCGCGCCCGAGGTGGTCACGGGCTGGCGCAAGCTCGAACGGGAACTGCTGCGCGAGCAGGCCCGCGCCGACCACCGCCTCCGCCGCGAGCTCCATCAGGAGCAGCACGCAGTCACGCGGAGTGTCACGAAGGCGCGTCGCCGTGGCGAGATCGTGGAGCGGCGCCGCTGACCGAGCAACGCGGAGGGGCCGCCGACTTGACGTCGGCGGCCCCTCGAAATTCGCGCGGTACCGTGGGTGCTACTTGAGGAAGCCCTCATAGCTGCGCATGGTGAGCTGCGATTCCATCTGGCGCATCGTGTCGAGCGCCACGCCGACGACGATCAGGATGGTGGTGCCACCGAAGGCCCCCGACACCGCAGTGGCGATACCGAACACGTTCACGAAGATCGCCGGCAGGATGATGAGCGTCGCGAGGTAGAGCGCGCCCGAGAACGTCAGCCGCGTGATGACGCGGTTGAGGTACTGCGCCGTCGGCGCGCCGGGTCGCACGCCGGGAATGAAGCCGCCGTACTTCTTGAGGTTGTCGGCCTGGTCGACCGGGTTGAACTGCACGAGCGTGTAGAAGAACGTGAAGAGGATGACGAACAGCGCGGTGATCGTGACACCCACCGGGCTGTAGGGCCCGAAGTAGGTGTTGATGAAGTCCTGGATCGCCTGGTTCGGGATCGACGACGCGATCAGGGTCGGGAACGCCATCAGCGCCGAGGCGAAGATGATCGGGATGACGCCTGCCATGTTGACGCGCAGCGGCAGGTAGGTGGAGCCGCCCGACGTCATTCGACGACCGACCATGCGCTTGGCGTACTGCACCGGGATGCGTCGCTGGCCCTCCTGGATGAACACCACCGCGGCGGTGATCGCGATGAGCAGCACCGGCACCGCGAGCTTCGTCGTCGTGCCGAGTGACAGCCACGTGCGCAGTCCGGGCACGATGCCCGAGATGATCGACGCGAAGATGAGCAGCGACATGCCGTTGCCGATGCCGCGCTGCGTGATGAGCTCGCCCATCCACATGAGCAGCACCGTACCGGCCGTGAGCGACACGACGAACAGCATCATGCGTGCGATGCCGGCCACCGAACCGAGGTCGAAGTCGGCGGGGAGCAGTGACTGGTTGTTGGTGCCGGTCTGCGACTTGAGGACGAGGAAGAACCCGATGCTCTGGAAGACCGCGAGCACGACGGTCGCGTAGCGCGTGATGCGGTTGATCTTCATGTAGCCGGTCTCGCCCTCCTTCTGGAGTTCGGCCAGCTGCGGGATCACCACGGTCATGAGCTGCATGATGATGCTCGCCGTGATGTACGGCATGATGCCGAGCCCGAAGATCGCGGCGTGGCCGAGGCCACCACCCGTCCACAGGTTGAGGAAGTCGAAGATCTTGTCGTCGAGTGCGCCGGTCAGCCGGTCAGCCGGGATGCCCGGCACCGTGATGAACGAGCCGAGGCGGTAGAGCCCCAGCAGCGCGAGCGTGAACAGCAGCTTCTTGCGCAGCTCGGGGACGGTGAAGACGTTGGCGAGCGCGGAAAATTGGATGGTACCCATGCGCGGGAGAATACCTGACCCGGCCACGTGCGAGCGGGCCGACCTGCTGGGCAGGCTGTCAGGCGGTCGCCACGGGCTCGGTGATGGGCGGGGCGACGACGCTCACGAGGGCGTCACCGGCCGCGAGCACGAACGTTCCGCCGGGGGTTCGTGCGACGCATGCGCCCGCACGGAAGACCGAGATGACCAGCTCCCCCTCGCGCCTGACGTCGGCGAGCGGACCCGTCTCGTCGGGCGCGACGATGCGTTCGACCAGGTCGAGCCCGGTGCCGTGCTCGAGGAGCTCCTCCACCACGTGCACGTAATTGGGTGAGACCGATGCCAACCCCAGCATGCGGCCCGTCGAACCCGACGAGGTGAGCACGACGTTCGCGCCACTGCGTCGCAGCAGGGGCGCATTCTCGAGCTCGCGCGCCGAGGCCACGATGTGTACGTGGTCGTTGAGGTTGCGCACGCTCAGCACGGTCAGCACCGCGGCGTCGTCGCGATTCGGCGTGACGATGACCACGCGGGCCCGTTCGATGCGGGCCGCCAGGAGGTTCTCGTCGCTCGACGCGTCGCCGTGCACACCGGCACAGCCGAGGCGTTCGGCATGGGCGAGGGCCTCGGGATCGGGATCGATGACCACGACCTGGTCGTAGCGCTCCCCGTGCTCGACGAGGGAGTCGAGGGCCGAGCGCCCCTTCACGCCGAAGCCGCAGATGACGATGTGGTCGCGCACGCGTTTCCTCCACCTGCTCTCACGCAGGATGTTCTGGCTGGCCGAAGCGATCAGCTCCACCGACGTACCCACGAGGAGCACGAGGAACACGACCCGCGCCGGAGTCACCACGAGCGTGGTGAACCAGCGGGCCGCGTCACTGACCGGCACGACGTCGCCGTACCCGGTCGTGGTGATGGAGACCGTCGCATAGTAGAGGGAGTCGAGGAGGCCGACGACGCCGTCGGCCGAGTCGCCATAGCCGTCACGCTCGAGCCAGGTGCCGAGCGTCACGAGGATGGTCAGGGCGACGCCGATCGCGAGGCGCAGGCCCAGCTGCGCGAGCGGGTTCGTGCGCATGCCGGTCGGGAGGTGGATGTCGATGTGGCGACGCACCCGATGCTCCTACCCGATCTGCGTCGAGTCGTGCACGCGAGGGCGGCACCGGAACGCAACGAGGGCCCGCTCGGATGAGCAGGCCCTCGTCGGAGTTCGATGCGCCGGGGCGCGATGGATCAGGCGTCGTCGCCCGCATCCTTCGCGTCGTCGGCGGGAGCTGCATCCTCGGCAGGAGCGGCGGCCTTGGGGGCCTTCGCTGCCTTCGCCTTCGGGGCGGCTGACTTGCCTGCTTCGTAGGCGGCCTGCTTCTCGAGGCGCACCTTCTCGCGACCGTGCGGTGCGGGACCGGCGATCAGCGTGATGGTGCCACCGGCAGCTTCGACCTTCTCACGGGCGCTGGCGCTGATCTGGTGCACGGTCAGGTTGAGCTTCACGCTCAGCTCGCCGTTGCCCAGGATCTTCACCGGGTGCTTGAGATGGCGGAGGATGCCAGCCTGCTTGAGCAGCTCGGGCGTCACGTCGGTGCCCGCCTCGAAGACGGCGAGCTGGCCAACGTTCACGGGCAGCGTCGAGGTCCGGAACGGACCCATCGGCATCGACATCTTCTTGTTCGAACCGCGGAGCTTGGAGATGCGCATGTACAGCGGCATCTGGCCACCCTCGAAACCGGCCGGCATGTAGTGGTGACCGGAGCGCGACTTCTGGCCCTTCTGGCCCTTGCCGACGCGATGGCCACCGTGGCCGCTACCCGGTCCGCGACCGATGCGCTTGCGGTTCTTCGTCGCGCCCTTGGCGGGACTGAGGCTGTGCAGCCCCTTGAGTTCTTCGTTCTCGACGGTCATGTCATGACCCCTTCGGTGCGTCTTCGACGCGAATGAGGTGGTTGATCAGGCGGAGCTGACCCTCCAGGACCTCAGTGCGCTCGCGGACGGTCGTTGCGTTGATCTTGCGGAGGCCGAGGGCGTCCAGCGTCGCGCGGTGGCGCGGCGACTGGCCGATGCGGCTTCGCGTCTGGGTGATGAGGATCTTTGCCATGCTCGTCAGTCCTCGCTGCTCGGAGCAGCATCGGTCGGGGTCTCGTCAGTGGAGGCCTCGAGGGTGGCGACGGGCTCGTCGCCATGGGCCTCGACCTCGGCGTCGTGCGCCTCGTGTGCCTCGTTGAGCTCACCCGAGCTGGCGACGGCGAGTGCGCCACCCTCCTGGTTGAGCCACTGCTTGGCGGTCACGCCGACGTGACCGGTCTCGGCACTCCACGCGAGGCGGGCGCCGAGCACTTCCTGCACGGTCTTGCCGCGCAGGGCGGCGACGTCCTCGGGCATGCGGAGCTGCTGGAGGCCTTCGACGGTCGCACGCACCAGGTTGGTGGGGGTACGGGTGCCGAGGCACTTCGTGAGCACGTCCTTCACGCCACCGAGCTCGAGCACGGCACGAACGCCGGCACCGGCGATCACGCCGGTACCCTCGCTCGCCGGCTTGAGCACGACGCGGCCTGCGCCGACGTGGCCGACGACGGCGTGCGGAATCGTGGTGCCGATCTTGGGGATGCGGAAGATGTTCTTCCGGCCTTCCTCGATCGCCTTCGAGATCGCGACGGGCACTTCGTTCGCCTTGCCGTACCCGACACCGACGTGCTCGACCTCATCGCCGACGACGACGAGCGCGGTGAAGCTGAAGCGACGACCGCCCTTGACGACCTTCGACACGCGATTGATCTGGACGACGCGCTCCTGGAGCTCGCGTCCGTTGAAACTACCTGCTCGGCTCTCTGCCATGAAAATCAGTCCTCGGTTCTCAGAAGTCGAGGCCGGCTTCGCGCGCGGCCTCCGCCAGGGTCTTCACGCGGCCGTGGTACAGGTAGCCACCGCGGTCGAACACGACCTTGGTGATGCCGGCAGCCTTCGCGCGCTCGGCAACGAGTGTGCCGACCTTCTCCGAGCGCTCGCCACGCTTGGCCGACTTGATCGACGCGTCCTGCCAGGAAGCAGCCGCAAGCGTCACGCCTGCACGGTCGTCGATGACCTGTGCCTGCACGCCGTTGTTGGAGCGATGCACCACGAGACGCGGGCGGTCGGCCGTACCGGCCACCTTGTTGCGAATGCTGAGGTGTCGTCGCTTGCGGAGCTGTTCTGTTGTTCGCTTGCTCATTGCTCTGTTCCCTTACTGGCCTACGCCTGCGCTACTGCGCGCGCTTGCCGACCTTGCGACGGATGTGCTCGCCCTGGTACTTGATGCCCTTGCCCTTGTAGGGCTCCGGCGGGCGCTTGGCGCGAATCTTGGCGGCTTCCTCGCCGACGGCCTGCTTGTCGATGCCGATGATCGCCATCTGGTTCGGCGCGATCACCTTGAACTCGACGCCGCTGGGCGGGGTGAGGATGACCGGGTGCGAGAAGCCCGCCGACAGGTCGACGTCGGTGCCCTTCTGCACGAAACGGTAACCGACGCCGGTGATCTCGAGGCGCTTCTCGTAACCCTCGGTCACGCCGGTGATCATGTTCTGCACCAGCGAGCGGTACAGGCCATGGAGCGCGCGGTGGCGCGGTCGGTCGGTCGGGCGCTTGACCACGACGACGTCACCTTCGACGTCGAGCGTGATGTCGGGATCCATGGGCTGCGTGAGCGTGCCCTTGGGACCCGTCACCGAGACCACGTTGCCGGTGCCGGTCGACACTTCGACGCCGGACGGCAGGGGGATGGGGAGCTTTCCAATGCGTGACATGACTTCAGATACCTCTCGGAGTTACCAGACGTAGCAGAGGACTTCGCCGCCGACCTTGTGGCCTGCAGCTTCCTTGCTCGTCATGACGCCTCGGGACGTCGACAGGATCGCGACGCCGAGGCCGCCGAGCACCTTCGGGAGGCGCTGGCTGTTGGCGTACTCGCGGCGGCCGGGCTTGGACATGCGGCGGATGCCGGTGATGACCTGCTTGCGGTCGTGCGTGTACTTGAGCTTGACGACGAGCACCTTGGTGTAGTTGCCCTGCTCCACGGAGTAGTCGTCGATGTAGCCCTCGCGCTTCAGGATGCGGGAGATGTTCTCGAGCAGCTTGCTGCTCGGCATCGCCACTTCGTCCTTGAGCGCGCGGCTCGCGTTGCGGATGCGCGTGAGCATGTCACCGACGGTGTCGTTGACCTGGCCCTTGTAGCGGATCTCGCTGATGTCGATTGTCTGCTTCATGGATTCACCAACTCGCCTTCGTCATGCCAGGGATCTGCCCCTTGTGCGCCATCTCGCGCAGGCAGATGCGGCACAGGCCGAACTTGCGGAACACGGCCTTGCTGCGACCACACATGCGGCATCGCGTGTAACCGCGAACTGCATACTTGGGCTCGCGAGCGGCCTTGACCTTGAGGGATGTCTTCGCCATCGAACTGCTCCTACGCCTGCGGCTGGTTCTTCTTGACGAAAGGCATGCCGTACTCGTCGAGGAGCTTCTTCGAAGTCTCGGGGCTGCCGTTCGTGATCGTGAAGATGATGTCGAGACCGCGGATCGTGTCCACCGTGTCGTAGTCAACTTCCGGGAAGATGATCTGCTCCTGGATACCGATCGCGAAGTTGCCCTGGCGATCGAAGGCCTTGTCGTTCACACCACGGAAGTCGCGGATGCGAGGAAGCGCGATCGTCAGCAGGCGGTCGAGGAACTCGTACATGCGATCGCCACGGAGGGTGACCTTCGTGCCGATGGGCATCTCCTCGCGGAGCTTGAAACCGGCGACCGAGTTCACGGCCTTGTTGATGACCGGCTTCTGTCCGGCGATCAGCGTGAGCTGGTCGAATGCCGAATCGAGGAGCTTGGAGTTCGTCTTCGCGTCACCGACACCCATGTTCAGCGTGATCTTGGAGATCTGCGGAACCTGGTGGATCGACTTCAGTCCGAGCTCTTCCTTGAGCTTCGGGCGAATCGTTGAAAAGTATTGTTCCTTCAGGCGAGCCATTCGTCTCACTTACCCTTTGTCTCGTCGATGTCGACGTTGTCGCGTCGAGCGACGCGGATCTTGCGTCCCTCCACGAAACGGAAGCCGACGCGCGTTGCCTCGCCCGTTCCCGGGCTGACGAGTGCGACGTTCGATACGTGGATGGCGGCAGGCTTCTCAATCACGCCGCCCTGGGTCTCCGGCTGGCGATTCGCCTGCGTGGAGCTCTGCGGCGGACGCGCCTTGGTGTGGCGCTTCACGATGTTGACGCCCTCGACCACGACACGGTGCTTTTCCTTGTCGACGGTCTTCACGACGCCACGCTTGCCGCGGTCCTTGCCGGCGAGCACGACGACCGTGTCGCCCTTGCGGATCTTGAGGCTCTTGGATGCTCGTGCCATGACTACAGCACCTCCGGTGCCAGCGACACGATCTTCATGAAGTTGCGCTCGCGGAGTTCGCGGGCAACCGGGCCGAAGATACGCGTGCCACGGGGATTTCGTGCCGCATCGATGATGACGCAGGCATTCTCGTCGAACTGGATCGAGGTGCCGTCGCCGCGCTTGAGCGACTTCTTGGTTCGGACGATGACGGCCTTGACGACCTCGCCCTTCTTGACTGCGCCACCCGGCTGGGCGTGCTTGACGGTGCCGACGACGATGTCGCCGACGTGGCCGTAGCGGCGCTTGGAGCCACCGAGGACACGGATGCAGAGAAGTTCTCGTGCTCCCGTGTTGTCGGCGACGCGCATGCGTGATTCCTGCTGGATCATGGTTACCTCACTTCGCCCGTTCGAGGACTTCGACGAGTCGCCACGTCTTGGTCTTCGACATCGGGCGGCAGGCAACGACGCGGACCTTGTCGCCCGTGTGGGCGTCATTGGCTTCGTCGTGTGCGTGCAGCTTCTTGGACAGGCGCATCACCTTCTTGTAACGGGGATGCAGCTTCTGGCGGTCGACACGGACCGTGATCGTCTTGTTCGTGGCGTCGCTGGTGACGACTCCCACGAACTCGCGCACGATCGGTGCCTTGACCTCGGGGTTCTGGTGGTTGTTGTGGGTCATGCCGTCGCCTCGGTCGTCGCGGCGGATGCGGGAGCCGCAGCGCTGCGCTTCTGGCCGACGAGGGTCAGCACACGCGCGAGGTCGCGCTTGGCATTGCCGAGTCGGGAGGGATCTTCGAGCGCACCAGTGGCGAGCGAGAAGCGGAGGTTGAGGATCTCCGTGCGCTTCTCGTCAACCAGCTTCGTCAGCTCGTCGATGTCCTTCTTCTTGAGTTCTTCGAATTCGCGGGTCTTCATTACAGCTCACCTTCTCGGGTGACGAACTTGCACTTCACCGGGAGCTTCATGGCGGCGAGGCGCATTGCCTCACGTGCCAGGGCTTCATCAACGCCGGCAAGCTCGAACATGACCATGCCGGGCTTGACGACCGCCACCCAGCCCTCGGGAGAACCCTTGCCCTTACCCATGCGGGTCTCGGCAGGCTTCTTCGTGTAGGGCTTGTGGGGGAAGACGTTGATCCACACCTTGCCGCCACGCTTGATCTTGCGTGTCATGGCAATACGAGCGGCCTCGATCTGGCGGTTGGTGATCCAACCGGCCTCGAGCGTCTTCAGGCCGTACTGGCCGAAGTTGACCTTGACGTTGCCCTTCGACAGGCCGCGGCGTCGGCCACGGTGCTGCTTTCGGAACTTGGTTCGCTTGGGAAGGAGCATGTTCAGTTAACCTCAGTTGCTGCCGCGGGGAGCGCGACCACGTCCACCGGCGTTGCCCGGTGCTCCAGCGTTGCCGCCGGGGCCTCGGCCGCCACGTCCACCAGCACCGCCGGGACCACCAGGTCCACGACCGCCACCGGCGCCGCCAGCGCCACCGTCACGATTGCGACCGCGTTCTCCGCGGCCCTGTCCACGACGGGCGTCGCCATCATCGATGCGCATGCGCCCGGACTCGAAGCCCTCGGGGAGCACTTCGCCCTTGTTGATCCATACTTTGACCCCAATGCGGCCATACGTGGTCTTCGCCTCGACGAAGCCGTAATCGATGTCTGCACGGAGCGTGTGGAGCGGAACGCGACCCTCGGAGTAGCCTTCGACGCGTGCCATCTCGGCACCGCCCAGGCGACCACCACAGCGAACGCGCACGCCGTGGGCACCGCTGCGCATGGCGCTGGCGAGCGAACGCTTCATCGCACGGCGGAAGGCCACGCGATTCTCGAGCTGCTCGGCGATGCCCTGCGCGACGAGCTTGGCGTCGAGCTCCGGTCGCTTGATCTCGTTGTTGTTGATCTGCACGCCCTTGCTGGTCATCGCGCCGAT